>JAGQXC010000028.1 GCA_020436785.1 Saprospiraceae bacterium
ATTAGTCTCTCTACATAGTTTAAAAAGCGTCTTATATCATTCAGCATTGAAGTTCAATTCAAAGTTATAGAAAGCGGTTAATGAGATAAAAAAGTAAAGGCAGTTCATTTGAACTGCCTTACTTTTTAAAAGAAGTGCAAAAACATCGCTCGGGTTTCTTCAAGGGCGGTATCCATTAGAAGGCCGGACATTTTACCCTACTTCTCTTCCTTGCTGGCCGGTCAAAATCAAAATACTTCATTACAGAAAGTTCCGGACCACCTAATGCATGCGATGCTTTAGCGAGATCAGATATATTCATATCAAACGAGAAAGTGAATACCATGTCTTTGTAATCGTACCGTAAGGCTCCAATCAATGCATCCCGTTGCAACTGTCCATCGTTGATGGCCCAACGCAGCCAGAATCCTGTATAGATGGCATATTGAGCCCTGAAGTAAGTCCTGGGTTCTTTAGACATCCGTACGAAAGTCCCCAGGTTGAATTCGCGATGTGGTCCCTGGAAATGAAAGATAAAACTTGGCTTTAAAGCGACGTATGCATTGACCCGGACACTACCTCCACCATGAAAAGTGTATTTCGGATACAACTGCAATCCTTCCGTTATGACATGGTCATGGTTTTCGGTAAATGACAAGGTGGCTCGGTTCAAATGGAAAGCAGAAAATCCCAGGTAGGCGAAATCATACCGGTTTATCAACGGCACAAACCAACCCAACCCGGCGGAAACATCAATCATTTGAGTGGTATTCATCAGCTCGCCATTGAGGATGGTCGGGTCTTCATCAAGGAGCCGCAGTTTTTCGATATCGAATTGATTCTGAATGAATCCAACCCGGGCACCTGCTGAAATCAAATGATCAGCATTGCGGTTTAGTGCTTTGAGATAGGATAAAGTCAATTCGATGTCGGTCGTCGTGTAGGCAATATCTCCGGCTTTATCACTCATAATTTGCAGCCCTGCGCCAAATTCATCCCGTAATCCAAATCCACGGAATGCTTTCATATCGGCGGAGGCAATCATGGTCCGGTAGCCGGCATTGAACGTTTGCCATTGGCTGCGGTAGTTGCCAATCAAGCGAAGATCTTCATTCATCAAACCAACCATCGCCGGATTGAGGAAAGTTGGAGAGGCATGAATGTGCGACAAATGGACATCTTGTGCATTTGCCGTCCGGCCAAGCGCAATCAGGCTTAGCAGGACAATGAACAGGTAAACGTGTTTCATAACCCTAGCATTTTGTTTTTACCAATCTCTTGGTGGCGAGGGGGGCGTGCCACAATTCAAAAAAGGGGGGGCGAATAAGCGATTATCAGATCACTCAGGCATTGGAATAAATAATTGCGTTATATTTTATTTTTCGTTTTGAATCGGTTATCGAATGATTGAAATGTTACCACTTTTGACAAATTTGTCGCCGGCAGCACAATATCCTTCCAGGAGGTACACATAGACACCACTGGTCAAAGCCTGATTTTTATAGGTTCCGTCCCACCGGTCATTTTCCACGTCTTTGGTCGCGAAAATTAATTCACCCCAACGGTTGAATATTTTCAGCGACTCCAGCGTGGATGACCCGGAATTACGGATGATGAAATCATCATTGCGACCGTCATTGTTGGGAGTCATCGCATTGGCGATCTCGATCTTATCGAATTCACAGTCATCGGCCACAAAGACAATGAAGTCTGCCTCAGCAAGGCAACCTGCAGGATTGCTGGCTTGTACGATGTACGTGGTTGTCTTGTCCGGATTGACGGTGACCGATTTGCAGTCGGAACAGATTAACTCACCATTTGCATACCAGTCAAGGATGACATCAGGACTGGATGTTTGGACGGTGATGGTAGAGGATTCACCTTTCTTGATCTCTACATTTTCCGGCATGATCATATCCGGTGTTTCATACACATTCACAGTCACCTGAGCAGAGATGGTGTCTCCGGAGCATCCTATGGTCTTTACGGTGTATGTTGTGGTCTCGGTCGGGCTTACTTTCGGCTGACGGCAAGAAGTACAGGACAGGCCCGGTCCTTCCCAGTAGAGATCCAGGTTGGCGCCGGCAGTAACTTTCAACAACGCGTCATCACCCAGACAGATGTCCTGATCAATTCCGATCAGTGTTTTCTCAGGAATAACTTCAATCGTGTAGGACACGATGGAATCACATCCGTTGGAGGATTGATAGGATTTTGTAAAGCTTCCCTCTGCTCCATAGACGTCACCATCAATTTCAACTGAGTCTCCCTGACACAAGGATACCAGAACATTCTCATGCAATGCCGGCAATACGTCCGCATGAATGGTAATTATGCTGTCGCATCCATTGGCGCTGGTCAAAGTAACTTCGTAATCACCACTCGCGTCGATCAGCAATCCAAGGTAATCCATGCTTTCGCCTTCACACAACGTGACGTTGTCCTCAGATCTGAGCGATTCCAATACTGCGAGATTCAGGATAACAATGGAGTCGCATCCAAATGCCGTTTGGTAGGTGGCCGTATAGGTGCCGCTGGCTTTCAGGGATTTTCCGTCAAATACATACGACTCACCCTCACAGATCTGTTGGTCGATGGATTGCATAATTTGATTGTTGACCGTTAATTCCAACGTAACGATCGAGTCACATCCGGCATCGGTAACAAACGTATCTACATAAGTGCCTGCTGTGGTAAGTGTATTCCCACCAAAAGTAACCGATTGCCCCTCACAGATCTGTTGGCTGATGGTTTCTTGAATTTGATCTGCAACCACCAGGTTAAGTGTGACGATGGAGTCACAACCTGCCGCCGACTTGAAGGTGGCGGTGTACGTACCGGAAGCATTCAGATTCTGGCCGTCGAATGGATAAACCTGGGATGAACAGATGGTCCTATTGATGGTCTTGGTCTTTTGGCTGACGACCGTCAGGACTAATGTGACTGTGGAGTCGCATCCGTCTTTGGTCTGCGCAATCTCCTGATAGGTTCCGGATGTGCTTAATGCATTACCGAAGAACATAAAGGTCTGACCCTCACAGATTTCTTCTGAAATGCTGGTAGAAGGCGCCGGAAGAACAGTTAAATCTAGCGTCACAATCGAATCACAACCACTCGCAGCAGATAAGGTCGCTGTGTAGGTTCCTGTGCGGGTAAGGACCTGACCGTCGAAATCGTACGTTTCACCGTCACAAATGGTTGCCGAGATGGCCTCTTGCACCGGATCAATAACGGTTAAATTCAGCGTAACGATGGAGTCGCACCCACTGGCTGCCGTCAAATTAGCCGTATAGGTCCCGGAAGTGGTCTCATTCTGACCATCAAAGACATAGGATTCGCCCTGGCAAATGGATTCATTCAAAGTCGTGGTCAATTGATCCAGGACTTCCAGATTTAGTGTGACGATCGAATCACAGCCAAAGGCGCTGGCAAGTGTATCCACATAGGTGCCGGCAGCGGTTAGCGTTTGACCACCAAAAGTGAATGTTTGACCTGAGCAAATTTGACGATCTACGTTTCGGAGTATCTTGTCCAGTACATTCAGGTTCAGGGTAACGACCGAGTCACATCCGCTGGCAGATACCAATTGTTCCGTATAGGTTCCGGTGCTATTCAGATTTTGTCCATCGAACGCATAGGATTGCCCGGCACAAATATCGACATTCAAGGTCGTTGTTAATTGAGGCAGGACGAGGAGATCCAGCGTAATGATGGAGTCACAACCGGTCACTGAAATAAGATTGGCCGTGTACGTTCCGGAAGTGGTCAGTGGTTGACCATCGAACTGATAACTTTCCCCTTCACAAATTTGCTGTGTCAGATTGACGGCATAAAGGTCGTTAACGGTCAGTTCCAGCGTAACAATGGAGTCGCATCCACCAGCCGATTGTAAAGTATCTACATAAGTCCCTGAGGTGTTCAATGTTTGACCATTGAATGTGTAAGATTCGCCTTGACAAATAGCTGCTGAAATGGATTCAGTGAAGCTTGGAGCAACCTCAAGATTTAATGTGATGATACTATCACAACCGGCTGTAGATGCAAGCGTATGTGTATAGGTCCCAGTCATATCCAGGATCTGCCCGAAGAAATCATACGTTTCTCCATCGCAGATTTGTCGATTTACTTCCGTTTGGAAATTGTCATTGATGACCAAATTCAAGGTTATGATTGAGTCACAGCCTCCGGAAGTTGATAGTGTATCTTTGTAGGTTCCAGCGGAATTTAGCGTGGTTCCATTGAAATCATAGGTCTGGCCGGTACAGATCTGAACATCAAGGTCAGTGAGTAAGGCCGGCAAAACGGCCAGATTCAAGGTTACAATGCTATCGCAACCTCCCGAGGTTTGCAGGGTATCCACATAGGTCCCACTGCTTACCAGGATGTCGCCATTGAAATTGAATGTTTGACCCGTACAAATCTGGCGGTCGATGGTCCGGGTGATCTGTGGCAGGACCTGCAGATTTAAGGTAATGATGGAATCGCATCCGTTGATGCTGGTTAAGGTATCCATATAGGTGCCGGAAGTGCCGATTTGTTGACCTCCGAAGGTTACCGTAGCCCCATTACATATCTGCTGGTTGATTTCTCGGTTAAAGGTATTCAGGATTTGAACGCGCATTGTGACAATACTGTCGCAACCACTCACACTGGGTACGGTATCGCGATAGGTGCCTGCCCGGGTGATGGATTGTCCATTGAAAACAATGCTTTCGCCATCGCATAAGGGCTGGTCAAAGGAATACCGGATCGTCGGACTGACCGTCAAGTTCAATGTGACAATGCTGTCACATCCCGAGCTGGAGGTGAAGTTTCCTGTATACGTTCCGGAAGCAGTGTAAGGCGTGGCGCCGAGAAAATAGGTTTCCCCCTCACAAATGACTTCATCCAATGTGGTAGTGATTTGAGGCACTACGGACAGATTCAAAGTGACAACGCTGTCACATCCTGCCTGTGAAGTGAATGTTTCTGTATAGGTGCCGCTGGCGGATAGTGTCTGCGTGCCAAAGGTAAAGGTTTGGCCGTTGCAGATTTGTCTGTCTACCGTGGAAGTTAATTCCTGAAGTACGGTAAGGTTCAGGTGGATCACCGAATCACAACCGAATCGCGTTTGTAATGAATCCACATAGGTACCGGTGGTATTATACGTATGACTGCCAATGGTCACGGAGCTGCCTTCACAAACTTGCCGGGTAATAATTTGATCGTAATCCGGACGAACCGTCAAACGAATTACGACGGTACTGTCGCAACCGAAACTGCTAACATAGTCTTCCTGGTAGGTTCCGGACGTTGTGTACGTGCCTTGTGCCGTAATCACGGATTCACCCTGACAAATTTCGATCTGATTTGTTTGCGTGTATTCCGGATGTACGGTAAGATCCAGGGTAATCGTTGAATCACAACCATAAGCATTCTGGACCGTCACCGTATGGACACCGGTGGTATTGTAAGAATTGCCGCCCACCCGGTAGACGGATCCTTGGCAAATATCCGCAACAATTGACGAGTCACGGTGTGGCACAACCGTCAGATTCAGCGTGACGGTACTATCGCAACCTCCACCGCTGGTAAATGTATTGACATAGGTTCCTGAAGTGCTGTAATCGTTGGATCCAACCCGGTACGTGTCTCCTTCGCAAATGGTTTCGGTTAGGATGGTGGAAATGTTATCCACCACGGTAAGGTTTAAGGTCACGATACTGTCACAACCTGCTGAAGATGTGAAGGTTTCCATATAGGTCCCGTCCGTCTTGTAATAGGTGGAGCCCAACAAAACAGAGTCTCCATTACAAATGGTTCTGGTGATGGTTCTGGTGATGGTGCTTACCACATCAAGATTAAGGTAAACCGTAGTATCACAGCCACCGGCACCGGTTACAACAGTCGAATAATTTCCTGAAATGTTGTAAGGCGTGCCATAGAAGTTATAGGACTGACCCTGACAAATTTGAATATCAAGATAACGTGTCAATTCCGGTTCAACCACGAGATTCAGGTTGATGATTGAGTCACAACCAAAGATGGTCTGGAGATTGACGGTGTAATTGCCTGTGGTATTAAAGGTCTGACCACCTATGGTTATGTCTTCACCAAAACATAACCTTGCATTTTGGTTGAGGATTAGATTTGGCATGACCGTCAGGTGTAATAGTATGGTGCTGTCGCAACCATGGACATCTGGAACCACTACGGTGTAGTCTCCGGTGGTATTGAAGAGGCTTCCACCTACATTGACCGATTCACCATCACAGATGATCTGGTCGAGGTTCGTCGTCTGTAAGGTATAATTACTCAGATTCAAGTGTACGATACTGTCACAACCTGCACTCGAAACCAGTGTAACATCATAGGTTCCCGGAATGGAAAAGTTGGAAGATCCTACGGTGACCACCTCACCCGGGCATACTATTTCATTCAAATTAACCTCTACATGTGGAATGACGGAGAGATAGACTTGGCTGGAAACGATGCTACAGTTTGGATCTCCGATATTACCGGGGATGTCCGCAACGATGACACGGTAATAACCCGCGTCCCCACTCGTGGCATTGTTTATCACCAGGCTGGGACCACTTCCAACCGGTGCCCAACCGGAACCATTCTGACTGTATTCCCATTGATAAGCAGGTGATGTGAATACGCCGGATACTGTTGCAGAAATGGTTGATGAGCCACCCTCACAGATTTCGTCAGGAGCGATTGATACGTTGACGGTTGGGAAACAATTTTCCACTGTAACGGTTTGTTGACCGGTGCTCGAGTTACCGCAGGCATCAATGGCTGTGTATACACGCTGTATTTGGTAATTGGACTCGCAACTACCGGGTAACGTAGTTTCATTGACGGTAAATGAACTGATGATGCAGTTATCGTTAGCGGTAACGTCTACGTTCAGTACAGGTGTCGGCGGAATGCTTCCACAATCCACAGTAATATCAGCAGAAATACCATTGATCGTTGGAGCTTCCGTATCATGAATGGTAATCTGCTGTGAGCAGGTGGCTACATTACCACAATTGTCTTCAATCTGATAAACTCGTGTCACGATTTCAGGACAGGTTGCTCCATTGCTGGTTTCGCTGACCAGAGCAAAAGAAGCTTGATTTAATCCACAATTGTCACTGGCACTGCCAAACGCCAATTGAAATTCATTGAAATCGGCATAGGGCGGAAGCTCTGAAATATCACAACTGAGTGTAACGTCACCAGGGCAGTTAATAACTGGATCTTGGTCATCTACAATGGTGATGGTTTGATTTTTAGTAGTTACATTCCCACAATCATCTGTTAATGACCATGTTCTGGTAATCGACCCTGAACCATTACACCCCAACGTGGCATTGTCAGTGTAGGTTGCGTTAAGACCTGTCGAGCAATTATCAGCTTCATCATTAACATCACCGGTGAGACCCAGATCAGATGGATCCTGATCACAGGACAAGGTGATTGCACCCGGGACAGTAAAAGTCGGTGGTTGATCATCGATTACTTCAATGGATTGCGTGTATTCGAGGAGACGGCCACAGGCATCTGTATAAGACCAGGTCACGTAAATAAAATCGTTACAACTCAAGGTATTTAGCACCACAGTAGGTGAAACGGTGCCATTGATCAAACAACCTCCGGTCGCACCATTGGTATAGGTCAGGTCGCTCGGGCTGAACGAGGCAACGGCATCACAAGCGATGGTTGCGTCGGCGGGTGTCGAAGTAAATACCGGTGCAGCCGCCGGGTCGACGAATATGGTCTGATGATGGTTGATGGTTCTGCTGCAGGCATCCGTGAATGTCCAGTCAAGTTCGATGGTACCACCGCAACCGTCAAAATTATTACTGACGGTTGGTACAGCTGATCCTGTTATCAGACATCCTCCGGATTCGGCATTCGAATAATCTAAAGAGGGAGGTATAAACGTTGCTGCCTGATCGCAGGTAAATGTTTGATCGGCCGGAGGATTGATCCAGTTGGCGGCCGGGGCGGGATCCACGGTTACACTAACTGTTACATCTGCCAAAGAACCACAAGCCAATGCCGGAGCCGGATAGGTGACTGTCAACGTACCACCGCATTCATCGTAAGCTGTGCTTGAGATGATGCCATCAACCAGACCTTCCACCAGGCAAGAGCCCGATTCAGCATTCGAATAAGCCAGCTGTGGCAAGGACAGAGTACCCGCATCCGCATCCGCACAGGTAACATTGGATAAAACCGGGGCAGGATCCCAAACAGGTGCAGGTGCCGGCAGAACATTGACCGATACCGTAACATCTGTAAGGCCTCCACAAGCCAACGAAGGTGCGGGGTAGGTGATGACCAGTGTTCCACCACACGGCGTATAACTCGTACTGGTTATGGTTCCATTGACCGTCCCGGTAATGGAGCAGGCTCCGGATTCACCGTTGGAATAATCCAGTGGTGGTATCACAAATGAACTTGCATCTGCATCCGCACAGGTCACGGCAGGGATGGCCGGTGTCGGATCCCAAATCGGTGCCGGTGCTGGTAATACATTAACCGATACGGTCACGTCAGCCAGACTGAAACATGCTGCCAGGGAGGGAGCAGGGTAAATAACTTCCACAGTACCTCCGCAAGCATCATAAGTTGAATTCGAAATGATGCCATTGACGGTACCAGATACCAGACATCCTCCAATTGCGCCGTTTCCATAATTCAGTGCCGGAATGCTGAATGTACCCGCATCCGCTTCCGCACAGGTTATCGGTCCAATAGCGGGCGATGGATCCCATACCGGGTTTGGCGCCGGATCAACGGTGACCGTTACGACAACATCCGTTAGGCTGAAACATGCTGGCAATGAGGGCGCAGTATAGGTTATGGTTATCGTACCTCCACATTCGTCCCATGCCGAATTGGTGACGGTTCCAGTTACACTACCGGAGACATCGCAGGTCCCAGATTCACCATTGCCATAATTTAAGGGTGGAATGATGAACGAAGAGGCATCGGCCTCCGCACACGAAATGGGACCAATCGAAGGCGTAGGATCCCAAACAGGTGCTGCTGCCGGGTCAACGGTGACACTCACCGTCACATCAGGCAGACTGAAGCATGGCGCTAATACTGGCGCCGGATAGGTCACGGTTAGCACTCCACCGCATTCGTCCCATGCCGAATTGGTGACGGTTCCAGTTACACTACCGGAGACATCACAGGCTCCGGATTCACCATTGCCATAATTTAAGGATGGAATGGTAAATGTTCCGGTATTTGCTTCCGAACAAGTGATGGGGCCGATGGCTGGGGCAGGATCCCATACCGGAGCCGGAGCCGGATCAACAGCTACGCTGACTGTTACATCAGGTAAAGTGAAACAAGCTGGTAAGGTCGGTGCCGGATAGGTTACAATTACGGTACCACCGCAGGCATCGTAGGTGGAACTGGTGATGGTTCCAGTTACAGTTCCTGAAACATCACAGCTGCCGGATTCTCCATTGCTATATAGCAAATCCGGTATGGTGAACGTTCCTGCATCTGCTTCTGCGCAGGTGACCGGGCCAATTGAAGGCGTTGGATCCCAAGCTGGAGCTGGCGCGGGATTCACCGTTACACTGACCGTAACATCAGGCAGAGAGAAGCAAGCAGGCAAAGTTGGTGCCGGATAGGTCACGACAACAGTACCGCCGCATTGATCATAACTGGTACTGCTAATGGTTCCATTGACAGTCCCTGAAACCAGGCAAGAACCGGTTTCGCTGTTGGTATAATCTAATGATGGAATAGTAAATGATGAAGCATCGGCTTCAGCACAAGTAATTGGGCCAATTACCGGAGTCGGATTCCAGGCAGGAGCAGGCGCCGGATCGACGGTTACACTTACGGTCAGATCACTTAAAGTGAAGCACGCCGGAAGAGAAGGTGCCGGATAGGTTACGATCACCGTGCCACCGCATTCATCATACGTCGAACTGGTAATTGAGCCATTGACCGTTCCGGATACATCACAGGATCCGGATTCCCCGTTACCATAATTAATTGGTGGGATGATCAACGTACCTGCATCCGCCGCGGCACAAGTAATCGGGCCTAAGGCAGGTGCCGGGTCCCAGACCGGTGCCGGTGCCGGGTCGACGGTGACACTTACCGTCACATCGGCCAGGGTGAAACATGATGGGAGAACCGGAGCCGGATAAGTGATGGTCAACGTACCACCGCATTCATCCCAGGTGGAACTGGTAATTGATCCGGATACCGTTCCGGAAACATCACAACTCCCTGATTCACCGTTGGTATAAGCCAGGTCGGGGATTGTGAAAGATCCGGAATTAGCCTCCGCACACGTGACAGGGCCGATCGAAGGTGCCGGGTCCCACACCGGAGCTGGTGCCGGGTCGACCACAACACTTACCGTGATATCGGGTAAAGTGAAACATGCAGGAAGGGATGGAGCGGCATAGGTGACGACGACACTTCCCCCACATTCATCAAAGGTAGAACTAGTTATGGTCCCATTCACTGTTCCAGTTACATCGCAACTGCCTGATTCCCCGTTACTGTATGCTAAAGGCGGAATGGTAAAGGTGCCCGAATTGGCTTCAGCACAGGTAATTGGTCCGAGAGCAGGGGCAGGATCCCACACGGGAGCCGGAGCTGGATTGACCGTTACACTTACCGTGACATCAGGTAAGGTGAAGCATGCTGGTAAGGTTGGAGCCGGATAGGTGACTGTTAATGTGCCACCGCACTCATCCCAGGTAGAACTGGTCACGGTACCGGATACCGTTCCGGAAACATCACAACTCCCTGATTCCCCATTGCTATAGGCCAGGTCGGGTATGGTGAACGACCCGCCGTCGGCTTCTGCACAAGTGACCGGACCAATCGAAGGTGTAGGATCCCAAACCGGAGCCGGAGCCGGGTTAACGGTTACGCTCACGGTAACGTCAGGAAGGGTGAAACAGGAAGGCAAACCAGGAGCCGGATAGGTTACGATGACCGTGCCACCGCATTGATCATAGGTGGAACTGGTGATCGATCCGTTCACTGATCCGGATACGGTACACGGGCCAGTAGCACCATTGCTATAGTTTAAAGGCGGTATGGTTAATGTGCCGGCATCTGCTTCCGCACAAGTGATCGGTCCCAGTGATGGAGCCGGACTCCAGGTTGGAGCCGGAGCTGGATTGACGGTTACCGTCACCGTTACATCAGGAAGTGTAAAACAGGCTGGTAATGACGGAGCCGGATAGGTGATCTCCAAAGTTCCTCCACACTCATCCCAGGTTGCATTAGTCACCGAACCATTGACGGTTCCGGATACATCGCAGGATCCGGATTCACCGTTATCATAAGCTAATGGCGGTATGACAAACGTACCTGCATCAGCTTCTGCACAAGTCACTGGTCCAATGCTGGGAGCCGGGTCCCAAACCGGAGCTGGAGCCGGATCGACCGTTACCAGAACCGTAACATCTGCCAAGGTGAAACAAGGAGGTAAACTGGGTGCCGGATAGGTAATTGTCAGGGTCCCACCGCATTCGTCCCAGGTTGAACCGGTTACCGTACCGGAGACGGTTCCGGAAACATCGCAGGAACCGGACTCGCCATTGGTATAAGCCAGGTCAGGTATGGTAAAGGATCCTGAATTGGCTTCGGCACAGGTTACCGGTCCGATCGAGGGAGTCGGATCCCAAACCGGAGCCGGAGCAGGGCTGACCGTTACACTTACAGTGATGTTCGGTAAACTGAAACAGCCGGGCAGTGAGGGCGCTGGGTAGGTAACGGTCAGTGTGCCACCACATTCCGTCCAACTTGAACTAGTGACGGCTCCATTAACCGTGCCGGAAACGTCACAACCTCCACTGGCGCCATTGGTATATCCAAGAGCCGGAATGGTAAAGGAACCGGCATTGGCTTCGGCACAGGTTACCGGACCTATTGAAGGGGTCGGATTCCAAACCGGAGCTGGAGCCTGGTTCACAGTAACACTTACTGTTACATCAGGAAGCGTAAAACAAGCGGGCAACGATGGTGCCGGATAAGTAACGATAACTGTACCCCCGCAAGCGTCGTACGAGGATGAACTGACGACGCCATTGACGGATCCGGAAACCCCACATGGGGCTGACAGTCCGTTTGAATAGTTTAATGGTGGGATGACAAAAGTACCCGCATCGGCTTGTGCACAAGTCACCGGCCCAATCACCGGCGTGGGGCTCCAGGTTGGGGCAGGGGCAGGATTGACAGAAACACTTACGGTCACGTCACTTAAGCTAAAACAAGCAGGCAAACTTGGGGCCGGATAGGTGACCACGAGTGTGCCACCGCATTCGTCCCAGGTCTCACTGGTAACGGAGCCATTAACGGTACCTGAAACCAGACAAGAAGCGGATCCTCCGTTGGAATAGTTCAGTGGTGGTATAACAAAAGAGCCTGCATCTGCCTGCGCACAGGTAATCGGACCAATACTTGGCGTGGGAGACCAGGTTGGATTAGGCGCAGGATCAACAGTAACCGAAACGGTTACATTGCTTAGACTAAAGCAAGCGGGTAAGCTGGGTGCCAGGTAGGTTACAACGAGTGTACCGCCGCACTCGTCCCAAGACGAACTGGTTACCGATCCGTTCACAGAACCCGACACGAGGCAGGGAGCTGATCCACCATTGGAATAAGTAAGAGGTGGAATAACAAATGAACCTGCATCTGCCTGAGCACACGTAATGGGGCCAATGCTAGGCGTCGGAGCCCAGGTAGGATTTGGTGCAGGGCTAACGGTCACAACCACGGTGTGTGGTGCGAGAGAAAAACATACCGGCAATCCCGGAGGTGTCGGATAAGTAACGGTGACGGTTCCACCGCATTCGTCATAAGAAGAAGAGGTCACCGTACCGTTCACCGTACCTGCGACACTACACGTGCCACTTCCACCATTATCATAGGTAATGGCGGGAATTGAAAATGAACCTGAAGAGGCCTGAGCGCAAGTAATCGGGCCAATGACAGGGTCTGGCCCCCAGGTGGGGTTAGCCGCCTGCGTCACCGGAATGGATGCTGTATAAGGTGCTGGAGGACATGGTCCGGTTCCGGTCCAAACAATATCGATCGTTCCACCGCATTCATCAAAATTGTTGGTAACGGAAGGAGTAACCGTTTCAGAATTCGCACATGGAGCGGAACCTCCATTGGAATAGGAAAGCGTTGGGGCGGAAAAGGTGGCTGCATTAGCACAAGTCAGCGAGCCTGGCAATGATGGAACACTCCAGGTTGCCGCCGGAGCCGGATTCACGGTTACCGTACCCGTCTGGGTTATGGGTCCCCAGCCACATCCTGATGCCGTCCAGGAGATGGAAATCGTACCACCCGAACAAGCATTGAAAGAGGAAGAGGTTATGGTTCCGTTTGCCGATCCACTGATCAGGCAGTTGCCCGATTGACCATTGGTATACGTTAGGGTTGGTGGAGTATAGGAAGCAGCTGCAGAGCAGGTGATTGCCGGTAAGGAAGGTGCCGTAAACGTTGGCGCTGGCGCCGGGTTCACCCGGATGGATTGAACCTGGGACGTTGAGTTAAGACAAACATCGGTTGCCGTCCAGGTTCTATTGATGGTATATCCAGAAGCCAATTGCGTAGGACCTGGACAGTCATATACAATATTATCTATGTAAGATGGTATAACCGGGTTGTGACAGTCATCCGTCGCTGTCGCCGAACCGGTGGAGCCTGGTGAGGTACTCGCTCCACAGCTAACGGTTTGGTTGGCAGGCATGGTTAAGGTGGGAGCGGTATTGTCAATAACCGTGATTTGTTGAGCAGGTACCGATCCGGTATTTCCGCATTGGTCGCTAACTCGCCAGGTTCTGGCATATCTGGTTGTACACTGGGTCATGGACGTTTGTACCGTGGTATAACGTACGGACAAAAGACCGACTGGCGTACAGTTGTCATTCAAGCTACCCACGTAACCGGTGGTTGAAGTCGTCGTATCCTGCGTACAACTGATGGTTATGCTGGGAGGTGGAGTGAAGGTAGGGTTGGTATTGTCGTTGCAATAGACCTGGAAAGCGGTCACTTCACCGATAACCGGGTTGCCACCGGCATCCAGTCCGATAACTGTTACCGTTGCTGCACTGAATGAAGTGATCTGGGTTAAGACCGTAACGGCAATGCTGGTGCCATTGGCAGTCGTCGGACTTAATTGTGCGGACATGTTCCAGAGAAAATCTACCACCAACGGGTTGGTTGAGGTGGCTGACCAGTTCAGGACATCACCTGGAATATAACAACCAATGAATGGACTTCCGGTAATGCTCACAGCAAAAGGAGACAAGGGCATACGCGCGACTTGGCTATCCAGGTCAAAGTTGGTTGTATAGTTGTATTCTTTGCCTTTATAATTATAGGAAATGTTAACCGACTTGGTTCCTGAATTGGCATAGTCAAAATCAAACGCATTGGTTGCCGATTGGAGCAACTCGCCCTGAGCATCCGGCAAATCATACCAACTCACCGTGTAATCGAGGTCACGGTCATTGATCACCAGATGCACTGAATTGGCCCGGTCCGTAGTAGTGAGGTATTGAGGTGATACCAAACGTAATTGACCGCCCTCCAGGGAGAAGCCCAGATCAGCACAGTCTGCAATGGAATAAGGTTGATAATCAATATCAAAGATTTCCCGCGTGGCGTTGGGAGATTCTTTCACGTTTGAGCGGAAGCCAAACGAAGAAAGGGACAGCAGGGCTGTCAATAACACATACCTATACCAAATCATACAACCTAGATTTTAGAGTTGTATGATAGATCCCTTACGATGTTTTGCTAAATTGATACCCGTTTCGTAGAGAATCTATCTATACACAGTAGTTTAAGTATTATGGTGAAGGCAAAATCTATGCCAAGGGGTTATCCAACAACCATTCCAAAATCCTCACTAGCAGATAGTCTGTCCCTTTATTGATTTAAGCATTTTGAATGTGTTGACTTTATGCCTTATTGATAAATGTAATATGATATTGAAAAAAATTGTCCATGGATGTTACGGTGTATATGGAATTTGTCTAATGTTCCAGTTCTACGGATGTATTCAACCTGAAAAAGCCGATTTTTTTCAGGATTCATACACGCTGGATGGCAGCTTGCCTTCCTTTGACACTTACGAAGGCAACATTTATCTGAGCCGTATGGTAGAACAGGGGGCCCAGGCAAGCTGGGTGGTTCAATCGTTGGATGGTCGTTGGATTGATACCATTGACCAGCGCCAGGACTGGTTTGTCAATTGGGCGGACATGCCCAAGATTTCGGTTTGCAGAAACGGTATGCTAGGATTGGCATTGCGACATATTGGACCAGATCATCATGCTTATACGATTGACTATTATATCCGAAGACAGAAGGAGGAAGCCTGGCAATATTATGGACAACTTCCGTTGGATACGTCCTCAACTGAACACGGTTTTCCTTCTGTTGAGCCCTTCGAGGATGGATGGATGGTAGTCTGGCTGGATGGGGGAGCGATGCACCGCAACGGCTTCATGTCATTACATTCAGCTCAGATTGGCATGGACGGCCAGGTCATTAACCGCCAACTGATCGACTCTACCGTATGCGATTGTTGTCAGACCGATCTGGTTATGGCGGAGGGACAGCCTGCCGTCATCTTTAGAAACCGGACCGAAAATGAAATCAGAGATGTTTATTGGTCCGTTTATTTGAATGGAAAATGGCAATCTTCCCAACCGGTTGAAAACGATGGCTGGTTGGTGCCCGGATGCCCGGTGAATGGGCCACAGATGGTAAATAATAATAAAACATTGGTTTGTTCGTGGTTTACGGCGGCTCAGGACACTGCAGCCATCAAGATGCGCATCCTGTCCGAACCGGAGTCCGATGTAATCACCTTGGAAAAGAATTTTGTTATAGGTCGTATTGCCATGGAAGCAATGGACACGCAGGGATTTGGCCTGGCCTATTTTCGAGCAGACGGTAAAGAGGCTACATTGAAAATTCAAACATTCGATTGGTCCGGTAAACCGCAATCTGCATGGGAAATTGCACCAATAAATCCTTCGAGAAACAGTGGATTTCCGACGCTTGGCTTTGCAAATGGTAAGTTGTCCGTTGCCTGGACCCAATGGAACGATCCGGAATACAAAATTAAGATTAAAACGTTTAATCTCTGATATGGAAATCATTGACAATACCGGTGTAATTTATCAAATAACCATACTGATCATATTTGTTGTAGCCTTATTGTTTTTCATTTTTATGTATCGTTATTCGGTAGCGTTGAGAAAATCAATAATTGAAGAAGAAGAAGCAAAACGATTATTGACGCTTAATTCTTTTAAGCTCGAAAAAAGTGTACTGGAAAATCAAAAACTGGAAGCTACTCAAAGGATGCAACACGAGCGTAATTTAAGACTTGAACAAGAAGTTGTTTTGCGCAATAAAGAGCTGGTAACCTCGACACTTCTCATAAACAGGCAAAAAGAAATTCTGGCAAATATCGACAAGGAAGCTGGGCATTTTTCAAATGCTTTGCCGCAAGCGGATCGCAATATTATTAAAAGCATCAAAAAAATAATCCGGGTAAATTCAAGCATGGCCCATGAGTGGGAGGATTTTAAATTGCATTTTGATAAAGTGCACCCACAATTTTTTCAAAACCTTTCCGAGAGACACCCCGGACTGTCTCAACATGAGATCAGACACTGTGCCTACATAAAAATGGGACTCGCGACCAAGGAAATTGCCCGCTTAATGAATATAAATGCGACCAGTGTTCAGATTGCCCGTGTTCGTCTGAAGAAGAAGCTGGAGCTGGACAGGGAGACCGATTTAATCAGTTACATCATGGAATATTAACCTCAATTATGGATAGACCGGGTTTGCATCTGATCGATCTCACGATTGTCCTTTGGTATATTGTAATATTATTGATCATCGGCCTTTCATTTTCCAAACGTACCAAAACGGAATCCGAGTTATTTCTTGCCGGAAGGAGATTGACCTGGCCGGCCATTGGTTTCAGTTTATTTGCTTCCAATATTTCCAGTACGACGATCATCGGTTTGGCGGGATTGGGTTATACCTATGGAGTTGCTGCCTCAAATTACGAATGGATGGCAACCATTATCTTAATTTTGGGGATCTTTTTCTTTTTTCCTTATTATTTGAAACACCGGGTAACTACGGTCCCTGAATTTCTGGAGAAAAGATTTAATGCTGACGTCCGAAAGTACGTTTCTGCATTTACCATATTATTAAGTGTTGTTATTGATATTGCTGCCAGCCTGTACGCCGGCTCTTTAATCATCCAGGTTTTTTATCCAAATGTCCAGATCTGGCAGACCTGTATGCTATTGGCCATTATCGCCGGAATATATACCGCTGCAGGTGGACTGGCTGCCGTTGTATATACCGATATCCTGCAAAGCGTATTGGTCTTGATGGGATGTTTTATTCTTTTCCTGGCGGTATTAGGTCAATATGGTTTTTCCTGGGTAGAGGCAGTGGATCATATTGACCCACAGATGATGCATATGATCCTGCCCGGCCATGATCCGCATCTCCCTTGGATTGGCACCGTACTGGGATTGCCTATCCTGGGATTTTATGTCTGGATCATCAACCAATACATTGTCCAGCGAATTCTGGCTGCAAGGAGTCTTTCCCATGCCAGATGGGGTGCCTTATTAGGTGCCGGGTTGAAGTTGACGATTCTCTTCCTGATGGTGATGCCTGGTGTCATGGCGATTCCTTTGTTTCCAGGATTGGATAATCCGGACAAGGTCTTCCCTTCTCTGATGACCAGTTTGTTACCTCCCGGGGTATTGGGCTTGGTATTAGCGGCCATCATTGCGGCCATCATGTCCAGTCTGGATTCGGCATTGAATTCAGCCTCAACACTCATCGTCAATGATTTTTTAAAGCCGTCCAATCCAA
Organism: Saprospiraceae bacterium; assembly: GCA_020436785.1. GTDB lineage: Bacteria > Bacteroidota > Bacteroidia > Chitinophagales > Saprospiraceae > JAGQXC01. The sequence continues at coordinate 17,887 of JAGQXC010000028.1, forward strand.
ATCAATCCACCAAGCAGTTTGCCAGGCTGGGTAAATACACGACGTTGTTTTTGATGATTTTTGCGGGAGCATGGGCTCCTTTGATTTCCAAATTTGAAGGATTGTTTGTTTATGTCCAGGTGGCTTTGGCTTACCTCATTCCGCCAATTGTAGTTGTATTCATTGGTGGTTTCGTTTCTACCCGGATTTCCGGTAAAGCTGCATTCAGAACCCTGGTCGTCGGACATTTGCTGTCTATTGTTTTCATCCTGGCCCAGTTGGATGATGTGACAGGCATCCATTATACCGTTCTTCCATTTTTATTATTCGGATTTAATGCCGGAGTACTTTCGCTAATGACCTACTTGTATCCGAATCGGGATTCCACAAAACTGGTGGAGACAACCTTTTATTCCGGGGTAGTCATCGAAGAACCCAAAGTGGCCTGGTATCAAGATTACCGTTGGCAGGTTGGCTTATTATTGCTCGGTACATTGGTGTTACTCATAGTGTTTAAGTAGCTTCCCTAACCTTGTGGCGATTGATTCTATGGGTAAAAGGAGGACTCGATAGGGTGCCTCTCTGGTTAGAAATTTATGGTAAAGCCATATAAAATTCCGGCAGTTGCCGGTCAAAATCAGGGTTTTTGCTTCGACCCAATGCGGTAAGAGTCAAATAAATTAATATAACAAACCTATTACATTCACGTATAAGGCCAACAATAGACTATATGTAAGATATTGTAAATCAATTAGATAGCATGATATTGAGTGAATGATGTGGTCCTGTCTACAATAAATACGGTATAACAATTTTTCTGTATTCTGAGAAAGTATCCTAAATTAGTGCTAAGAAATTGTTAAGGATGCTTTTCTAGAAATTTGCAAAATAAATTTTGGTATGAGAGTTAAGTTGGACACATGGTTGAAAAATGCCTCCATGCTTTTGGCTTTTATGTTGATAACAGCCATGGCTTGGTCGCAAAAAACTATTACAGGTACCGTCACGGATGCTGATTCCGGAGAACCTCTAATCGGAGCGAATATCGTGATCAAAGGTACTTCCACTGGTAATGTCACCGATATCGACGGAACCTACTCGTTACAAGCCAATATGGGTGATGTACTGGTGTTTTCGTATACCGGTTATGACAATCAGGAAGTAACGGTCGGAGCTTCAAACGTGATTGACGTGGCGATGACGGTCGGAAAACAGTTGGAGGAGGTTGTGGTAATTGGTTATAGTTCGGTTAAGAAATCCGACCTGACCGGTGCCGTGGTACCGATAACTGAAAAAGATTTTAACCGGGGTGTAATCACCTCACCGGAAGAACTGATTCAGGGTAGGGCAGCAGGGGTACAAATTACCTCAGCGTCCGGAGAACCTGGTTCCGGGATTAATATCCGGATTCGCGGTACTTCTTCCGTTGTGAATGGGAATAACCCGCTTTTTGTCGTTGATGGGGTGCCGCTTAGCGGGGACAATACATCGGCTTCGGGACGGGGAATCGGTAACGTGGCAGCGAAAAACCCGCTGAACTTTCTGAATCCCAGTGACATTGTCAGCATTGACATTCTGAAAGATGCGTCGGCAACGGCCATTTATGGTTCCCGGGGTGCGAATGGCGTAGTCATTATAACGACCAAGAGCGGACAGGCTGGCGCCGGAGTGCTGGACTATAACGTTTCACTGGGCGTATCCACCGTAGCTAATCGTTACGATCTGCTTTCTCCCTCCGAATTTATTGATGCTTATACGTCGTTTAACGGAGCAGCGGCAGCGGCCACTTTGAATGGAGGTGCGGAGACCGACTGGCAGGATGAATTATACCGGACAGCAATTACCCAAAGTCATAACCTTTCCTTTGGTGGTGGCGGTGTTGGCGGGAATTACCGGTTCTCATTGTCTTACCTGGATCAGGATGGTGTCATCCAGGAAAGTGGAATGAAACGGGTCACTGGTCGCTTTAATGGTTCAAAAAAATTCATTCGGGATAAACTGAACCTCACTGCACAGTTCACCGTATCAAATACGCACGACGACAACGTGCCGAATACAAGCGATACAGGTTTCGAAGGCGATTTGATCGGTAACATTCTGAAAGCCAACCCAACCCAGCCTGTTTATAATTCAGACGGAACGTTCAAACAGGTTAGTAACACAGAGCCCAATCCACTGGCTATGGTTAAACTGACTGAAGGCTTTACCAACACACTGAGAACATTGGGTGATATCTCCGGTGAGTTTGCCATTACCAGTGATTTATCCTTCAAATCGGTCCTTGGATTTGACCGCTCTACCTCCAGTAGAGTTGACGCCCTTTCCAGTGATCTGAACGCACTCCAGGGGATATACAACATCGGCCGGTTGTATAACAGTGATATATCCATTCTGAATAAACTGTGGGAAAATTACTTTACCTACAACAAAGATTTTGGTAACCTGACATTGAACGGATTGTTGGGGTACTCCTATCAAAGCTTTGATTACAGCGGCAAGTCCCTGGAACTGGCAAACTTCCGTACCAATGATCTGAATATCATGATCAATAACTACGGAGCTGCTCAGAACTCCATCGTTAACAATTCCAACCGCAGTATTGACGAGTTACAGTCGTATTTCGGTCGGGTAACTTTTGACATCGCTGATAAGTACTTATTGACAGGTACCGTCCGGGCTGATGGATCCACCCGTTTTGGACCGGGCAATCAATACGGATACTTCCCTTCCTTCGCCTTCAAATGGCGTTTGATCCAGGAAAGTTTTGTGCCGGATGTTTTCTCTGATCTTGGCTTACGGCTGGGATGGGGTCTTACCGGTAACCAGTCCATTCCGCATGATCAGTTTCAGTTGAGACGGCGTTACGGCGACTGGAGCCTGCAGACCGATGGCAAAGGCATCAATACGGGTGGATTAAGCACGATTTCGTTCCAGAACCCCAACTTGAAATGGGAAGCGACCAGTCAGTTGAACCTGGGTATTGATTTTGGATTTGCCAATAACCGGCTCTCGGGTTCGCTGGATTTGTATAAAAAGAATACCAAGGATTTGTTGATCCAGGTATTTTCCGCACAACCGGCTCCCCAACCTTTTACCTGGGAGAACCTGGATGCAGATGTAGTGAATCAAGGTATCGAATTGGCGTTAAACGCATTTATTGTGGACAATGCTGACTTTTCCTGGAACATAAGTGCCAACGTAGCCTTTAATCACAACGAAGTGAAGAACTACGGCGGATTGCTGAATACCGGGGCCATTCGTGGTCAGGGTTTGACCGGAGCATTTGCCGAACGTATCGCCGGTGGACAACCGCTTTATGCCTTTTTCCTCAGGGAGTTCGGTGGATTTGACAGTGAGGGCATCACGCTTTATCCAAACGGCGACTTCCAGGAATTCGTAGGAGCAAGTCCACTACCAACGGTCAATGCTGGTTTGACAAACTCCTTTGCTTATAAAGATTTTGATCTTAGTTTCTTCTTTGCCGGTCAGTTTGGACATTACGTTTATAACAATACGGCAAATGCCTATTTCACTGCCGGTTCATTGGCCAACGGGCGTAATGTAACGAAGGATGTAGTAGGTAATGGTGAAGGACGATTGAATGCACCTGACGTATCGACCCGCTTCCTTGAAAAAGGCGATTTTGTACGTCTGCAAAACCTGTCACTGGGTTACAACGTTAAGACGATGGGAGATGTGTTTAAATCCATCCGGTTGTTTGTGACCGGACAGAACCTGTTTTTGATCACCAAGTACTCCGGCCAGGATCCGGAAGTAAACAACGATGCCTCCATCAACGGCATTCCTTCGTTAGGAATTGATTACACGACGTATCCACGTCCGAGAACGTTTACATTTGGTGCTAGCGTATCCTTTTAATCAAGCAAATTCATTGATATCATGAAAATGAACAAAGCGATCAATATATTTTTAGGCAGTGCAATGATCTTGGCTATGTTGCCTGCCTGTACGGACCTTAAGGTCAACGAAGTCGACTCCATTGTTGAAGAGAATTCCGGTGGTTTTGTCGCAGGTAATCCCACCGATCTATTGGCGTCTGCATACAATGACCTGGGCTCCTATACCGATCAGGCAAACATTTACGCGTTATTAGAACAACCATCCGATGAGATGATTCCTCCGACCCGCGGGGTAGACTGGGGAGATAATGGCGTGTGGCGTTTATTGCATACCCAGGCTTGGGATGCCACCCACTCACAAGTACTTGGCGTGTGGAACCAATTAAATTCCTTTGCGTACAAATGCAATGAAATTCTGGCATCCAACCCCAGTCCGCAGCAAGCCGCGGAGGCCAAATTTCTACGGGCTTTGAATATGTACTATGTAATGGACTTCTATGGTCAGGTGCCTTTCCGTGAAGTAACGGAAGGGGTGGATGTTGACCCCAGAGTGCTTTCCAGGTCCGAAGCATTTGATTTTATCGTGAAAGATCTAACAGATGCTTTATCCGGATTACCCAATGACGGACCAGTCGTTGGAGGACGGGGTACTGCAACTCAGGCTGCAGCCAATGCGCTGTTATCCCGGTTGTACCTCAATAAAGCCGTCTTCACCGCCGACAATCCTGCCGGCCCGTATAATTTTGATGCCGGGGATATGACTAAGGTGGTACAATATGCTGATGCCGTGGCTGCTGCAGGTTACGACCTGGAGGATGAGTACTTTAAAATATTCTCCACCGACGCGGAAAAAGAGGTCATTCTCAACAGCATAGCTGGGACACCCCAGAATAGATGGTTTATGACCTTGCATTACGATCAAAATCCGAGTGGTTGGAATGGATTTACCACCCTGGCTGATTTTTACAATAAATTTGACAAGAATGACCCACGAATTGGAAATTATCCTGCACCGGATGGTTCGCAATTCTCTGGCATTGGCCGTGGTTTCCTGATCGGTCAGCAGTATAAAGATGACGGAAGTCAACTGATCGATTCCCGTACCCAAAAACCCTTGCAATTTACCACGGATGTTCCGTTGGCTGGTGCGGCCACCGATAAAGGTATCCGGGCCATTAAATACCACCCGGCAAATGCCGGCAAATACATCATGTTCCGTTACGGTGAAGCGTATATGAATAAGATTGAGGCCATTGTACGGGGAGGAAGCAGCACAGAGTCAGCGTTGGATGTGGTTAATGCACTGAGAGCTAAACGTGGAGCTCCCGCTCTTGCAAGTATAGATATCAGTGGTGTCCTGGATGAGCGTGGCCGTGAATTGTACTGGGAAGGATTCCGTCGTGATGATCAGATACGCTTTGGTACGTTTACAGATACCTGGGAAGCGAAAACAACTACCGATCCTAATCGGGTATTGTTCCCGATTCCTCAACAAGCTTTGGATTCGAACCCGAATTTGGTTCAGAATCCCGGTTATTGATACGATAGTTCATTCCATAAACGAAAGCTGTCCCCGGGGTTACCTTCGAAGGGGACAGCTTTTTTTTTAATTTGGGGATCACCTTGGGCATGCTTTGAAATCACCTAATTTTGTTTTTGTGAAACCTCTTACCACTGGATTACTTCTTCTGTTTTTTGGGCTGAATAGCACTTCGTGCAAGCAAGATCCCGAACATGAAGCCCTTTTTGAGTTGCTACCCTCCAACCAGACTGGTGTTCACTTCACCAATTCGGTCGAAAACTCAGCCGATTTTAACATTCTTCTATATCGTAATTTTTACAATGGCGGTGGCGTGGCTATTGGTGATATTAATAATGATGGTCTGGCCGATCTTTACTTCACCAGTAATCAGGGTAAGAACAAATTATACCTTAACCAGGGAAACATGACATTCTCCGATATTACGGAATCGGCCGGAGTTGGCGGGGAGAAAGCCTGGAGCACCGGAGTGGTTCTGGTTGATATCAATCACGATGGTTGGCTGGATATCTATGTATGCAATGCCGGTTATGTGAAAGGAGACGATCAGGAAAATGAATTATTTATCAATAATCAGAATTTAACTTTTACGGAGGCGGCGGCGGACTACGGGTTAAATGAAAACGGTTACACCACCCATGCTGCCTTTTTTGACTACGATCTGGACGGCGACCTGGATGTTTATATGTTAAACAACAGCTTCATTCCGGTCAATACACTTAATTATCAAAATAAAAGGGATCTCCGGGCGAAAGATTGGCCGGTCCAGGATTTCCTAAAGGGTGGGGGAGACAAATTATTGCGTAATGACAATGGCAAATACACCGATGTCAGTGAGGAAGCAAATATTTACGGTAGTCTGATCGGGTTTGGATTGGGGGTAACGGTAGGAGATATTAACGGGGATCATTATCCGGACATTTATGTTTCCAATGACTTTTTTGAGCGCGATTACCTGTACATCAATCAGCGGGATGGTACCTTTAAAGAAGACATTGAAAAGTGGATGAACCATTTGAGCCTTTCATCCATGGGAGCAGACATGGCCGATATCAATAACGATGGCTATCCGGAAGTGTTTGTAACTGAAATGTTGCCGGATAATGACTACCGGATGAAAACCACAACGTTGTTTGAGCAGTATTCCACCTTCCAATTGAAGCAGTCGCGTGATTTTTATAATCAGTTTATGCAAAACACGCTGCAACTTAACAACCAGGATAGCTCATTCAGTGAAATTGCTTATTACAGTGGTGTGGCAGCTTCAGATTGGAGTTGGGGCGCCCTCCTGTTTGATATGGATAACGACGGATACCGGGATATCTACATCTGTAACGGCATATTACAGGATGTTACTGATCAGGACTTTCGGGACTTTTTTGCCAATGAAGTCATTCAGAAAATGGTCATGACCGGTAAGAAAGAAGAGCTCCAGGAAATCTTATCAAAAATGCCATCCAAACCACAGCTTAATAAGGTTTTCCATAATAACGGTGATCTGACATTCACCTCCATAGGCCCTGAATGGGGTTTCAACCAGCCCAGCTTTTCCAATGGTGCCGCTTATGGTGACCTCGACAATGATGGTGACCTCGACCTGGTGGTTAATAATCTCGAAAACGAAGCATTTATCTTTCGTAATAAAAGCTCTGATCGCCTTCATCATCATTACCTAGGATTTAGCTTGAAAGGAGCCGGCTCCAATTCGTTTGCCATCGGTTCTGAAGTGTTGGTCTATCAGCAGGGAAAGGTGCTCAATGCACAAGTTATTCCAACCCGGGGATTTCAGTCTTCCGTGGACTACCGGGTACTATTTGGATTGGATACGATCCCAGTCATTGATTCGGTCCATATCATCTGGCCTGACCGCACTAGATCTGTTTTTGGCCCCCTTGAGGTCGACAGTTTTTATCACATGGATTACTCTGTCGTCCCCAGAGAGCCCTTACCAACACTTCCGGCAACCAAACAGAAAACGCTGCTCACCGAAAGCAGCAGTCCATTTGCCGCACAACCCGAAGATCCCTACGTTGACTTTTATCAGGAAGGCCTGATCCTCAAGATGCTCTCAAGGGAAGGTCCAAGGGCTGATATTGGAGATGTCAATGGAGATAGCCTGGATGATGTATTTATTGGCGGTGCCGCCAATGCACCGGGATTACTCTACCTTCAGGGCAATGAAGGATTTAAGTTGGCGGATACCCGCACTTTTTTGCGGGATGCGGTCTATGAGGATACCGCCGTCCGGTTGTTTGATGCTGATCAGGATGGTGATTTGGATTTGTTTGTAGGTTCAGGGGGGAACCGTGACCGGGCTGGTTCGACCAATTTGCAAGACCGTTTATACCTCAATGACGGAAAGGGGATTTTCTCACGGCAATCATTTTCTTTCCCTACCATGGGATACAATACGGCAGTGGCGGCACCCTATGACATGGACGGCGACGGGGATTTGGACCTTTTTGTCGGAAGTCGAAGCGTTCCGGGAGTCTATGGAATTGATCCTCCAAGTTTTTTGTATGAGAATGACGGTAAAGGACATTTTCGTGATGTTGCGCACTCGTTGGCTCCTGCATTGGAACACGTAGGGCTGGTTACCGATGCCAATTGGGCTGATCTTGATGGAGATGGCAAGATGGAACTGATTGTAGTGGGTGAATGGATGGCTCCACAAATTTTCAAATGGAATGGCCCCCAGTTGCAGTTGATTCAAAGCGGCATGGAACATTTATCAGGCTGGTGGAATGGCATGCAAATCAGTGACCTCGACGGAGACGGGGATATCGACCTGGTCCTCGGGAACCGGGGAGAGAATTTTTTCTTTACAGCTGATCCTGACCATCCGGTCAAACTATGGCTGGAAGACTTTGATGACAATGGTACCATAGAAAAAATCCTGACCCGGACCATCGACGGAAAGGACTTGCCCATCCACACCCGGGACGAATTGGCAACGCAAATTGCCAGTTTGAAGAAGCAGAATCTCAGGCATATCGAATATGCGACGAAATCCATTGACCAATTATTTTCGAAAGAAGTTTTGCAGAAAGCCCAGGTGAAAGAAGCGAATTATTTTAAATCAAGCATTGCCTGGAATGATGGCAAAGGTCATTTTAAGGTGGAAGCCCTGCCTGCTGAAGTGCAATTTTCGTGTGTTTGTGCGATTAATTGTTCGGATGTAAATGGCGATGGTCGGCAAGATCTGATACTGGGAGGAAACGAGTCTAATTTTACGCCACAATATTCCAGGTTAGACGCGAGCCGTGGACAGGTTGTTCTCAACCAGGGAAATGATGACTGGAAATGCATTAATCAGGAGGTAACCGGTTTACATCTGTCTGGGGATGTCAAGCAAATTCTGCCCATAAACATCCAGGGCCAGACGTATCTTTTAGTCATGATCAATAGTGCGGAGCCGCGATTGTTCCGGCTCAATAAGTCGGACAATCCACCATTATGAAAAGGTATTTCTCACAAAAATTATTCGGGTGTCCTAACCTTACTCCCGTATTTTATCTGGTTCTTATGGCCGTAGTTGGCACTGGATGTGCCAAGGATTCAAACACCCGATTTAAGACCATTAAGTCATCCACCTCAGGAGTCCACTTTCGCAACGACCTGACGCCTACCTCTGAAATGAATATTTTTAATTACCTCTACTTTTACAATGGTGGCGGGACTGCCATCGGGGACGTGGATGGTGACGGCCTCCCGGATATCTATTTCAGCGCCAATCAATTACCCAACCAACTGTATTTGAATCAAGGCGGTTTCAAATTCAAAGAGGTCGCTAAGGCAGCCGGTGTGCAAGGTCCGGACGGATGGACAACCGGCGTTGCGATGGCAGATGTCAACGGTGATGGCCGGTTGGATATATATGTGTGCCAGTTGGGTAGTCACCTCACTTTCCAACAACGAAACCAACTTTACATTAATCAGGGTAACAATGAAGAGGGTATTCCAGTATTTAAGGATGAAGCCCATGCTTACGGACTGGACATAGCATCCTATTCGACACAGGTTGCATTCTTTGACTACGACCTGGACGGCGATCTGGATATGTACCTCCTGAATCACTCTGTCCACAACAATGGCACCTTCGGTAAAAGGGGATCCCTGTTGGATGAACCACATCCGACTTCCGGGGACCGGTTATTCCGGAATGACGGGAATCATTTCGTGGATGTAACCCAGGCTGCAGGCATCTATTCAACGGTTGTTGGCTATGGATTGGGGATCATTACACCGGATGTGAACAATGACGGTTGGCCGGACATCTACATCGCCAACGATTTTCATGAAAATGATTACCTGTATCTCAATCAGAAAGACGGCACATTCAAAGAGGCACTTTATGAGACCATGGAACACACCTCGCGGTTTTCAATGGGATGCGATTGGGGGGATATCAATAACGATGGATGGAATGAGATCATGACGCTGGATATGCTGCCCGAAGACCCGGTCATTCTAAAATCCTCAGCTGCAGAAGACGCGTACGACGTCTATCAATACAAGCTTAAATACGGTTATGGTCATCAATTTGCACGCAATAACCTTCAATTTAATTGGGGCCTTAATCCTCAGAACGGAGAGCCATTGTTTGCAGAAATCGGCATGATGAGCGGAATCTTTGCGACCGATTGGAGCTGGAGTACATTGTTCAGTGACTTCGACCTGGACGGATACGAGGACATCTTTGTCTCCAATGGAATACTCAGGCGGTCAAATGACCTGGATTACATCAATTTCATTACCAACGACTCCATTCAGGCCCGATTGACCAGTCCGATGGTTTCTCCCAAGGATTTCGATCTGTTTAATCAAATGCCGGAGATCAAATTACCCAACTACATGTATCACAACAATCAGGACCTGACATTTACGAATGTCTCTTCCGATTGGGGTTTGGATAAGCCGTCATTTTCAAATGGCAGCGCCTATGCGGACCTCGATAATGATGGTGACCTAGATTTGGTCATCAACAACATCAATGATGTAGCAGGGATTTACGAAAATCAAACGATCCAGTGGGGTCAGGATTCACTGCATTTTCTCACCCTCATTCTCAATGGTAAATCTCCCAATGTGCTGGGAATCGGGACCCACATCATTGCACAAATGCAAGGCCAGACAATTACCAGAACGGCAAGTGTGACCAGAGGCTTCCAGAGCTCTGTGGATTATCGTCCCAGTTTGGGTTTGGGCAAGCATAACAAGGTGGATTCATTGTGGGTCATCTGGCCGGATCAGACCTATCAATTATTGACAGATGTCGTTGCAGACCAGTTTCTGGAAGTCAATCAAAACCAGGCTGAAGGCCTTTATCATTGGCACAATGCAGGTACGGCTTCCCCACTCGCCTATCGATACAAGGATCTTTCAGCCACAACTCATCTGGACCATGTGCATAAAGAGAATAATTTTATCGAATTTAACCGGGAGCCTTTAATTCCGCACATGAGCTCACAGGAAGGTCCGGCTTTAGCCACCGGCGATGTCAATGGGGATGGGCTACAGGACCTGTTTATGGGTGCAGCCCGTCACGATACCGCGCTGATCTACCTGCAAACGGGACCAGGAAATTTTGTTCCTGACCTGGTCAATCAAGATTTATGGGCGCATGAAGCCCATTATGAAGATACGGAAGCAGCAATGGCAGATTTTGATGGGGACGGTGATGAAGATCTGATTGTCGCCAGTGGTGGGAATGAATTCAGCAATACTTCGCCGGAGACTTACATCCGATTTTATCGCAATGCTGGTGGCGTATTTACCTCCGATCGTTTTCCGGCAGTCGGTGTGTCGGCATCGGCATTGGTAGTAATGGATGTTGACCAGGATGGGGACCAGGATATTATCGTCGGTGGAAAGACCATTCCCAGGCATTATGGCTTACCGGCTTCTTCTTATGTATTTGTCAACGATGGTCAAGGTCATTTTTCAGACGCAACCCAAACCGTCGCGCCTTTTTTTCAGGATATAGGCATGGTCCAGGATATTAGTACCGGGGACATGAATGGCGATGGCGAAACGGATTTGTTAATTGCCAGTGAATGGTCACCGGTCATGATAGCCTTGCATCACGGAAGCACATTTGAATTGATCAAGGGACCGCAGCTAGGCTTGGAACATTCCGAAGGATGGTGGAACACCTTTATTTCCGGTGATTTTGACGGTGACGGCGACCTGGACTTTATTGGTGGTAATTTGGGATTGAATTCCAAGTTAAAAGCCGATAAAGATCATCCCCTGATCATGTATCTGGCTGACTTTGACCACAATGGGGATCAGGAACAGGTGCTTACCTATTTCAATCAGGGGTCGTACAAATCGTTTGCAACGATGGACGAGCTGGCCAAGCAACTGCCCAGCATTCGTAAAAAATACAACACGTACCACGAATTCGCCAAGGCTGACATCCGGGAAGTGTTTGATCCTGCTGTTTTAGATACGGCCCGTCACCTGGTCGCCTATGAACTTGCCAATTGTTATTTTGAACAGACAGGCCCGATGCAATTTGTTCTGCATGAATTGCCCCTGGAGTGTCAGGTCTCTACGATTGAAAAGGGATTAACCCGCAACCTGGATCGTGATCCGGAACCGGAAGTTACGGTGGTTGGAAATTTTTACCCGGTCAATATCCAGATGGGCCGGTACGATGCTTCACCGGGATTTGTCCTGGATTTTCCCGGGGGTAAGCCAAAAGTCATCCCTCCAACACAATCCGGATTGGTCGCCAACGGACAATGTCAGAACATTGCACTGATCAACTCACCGCATTATGGACCGTTATTTGTTGTAGGTCGTAATAATGATGCGTTGTTGTGCTTTGGTATGTCACCGACGACCATACCTGACAGTGAGCAATAATTCGCATCTCTGGTAAAAAATTTAACGTTTACTGTTTGCGAACACGGTGATTTTGAGTCAATTACACTTTTTTATTTTTGTTATATTATTTTATATTTCGCGTCGTGCAATTGACCCGGTTCCTATTTCGCAATCAAAATCATCAGGGTTATGTGTGGTATAGTAGGTTATATTGGTGATCAGGCGGCCGTAAATATTCTCATCAAGGGCTTGCAACGGCTGGAATACCGTGGCTATGACAGTGCAGGAATCGCGGTCATGGAAAACGAAAAACTGGCGGTATTTAAAAAGGAAGGCAAAGTGGCTAATCTGGCCTCCCAATTGAATGGCAATCATTTGGATGCCACCATTGGCATCGGTCACACCCGCTGGGCAACTCACGGTGCTCCCAGTGATAAAAATGCCCATCCGCACATATCCGAAGATGGAAAAATCGCGCTGATCCATAACGGCATCATTGAAAATTACCTGACGCTAAAATCAGAATTAACCGCTAAAGGATATCATTTTAGAAGTGAAACCGATACGGAAGTATTGGTTCAATTCATCGCCGACGTCCACAAAAATTCGTCGACCTCTTTTGCTAAAAGTGTTCAATTGGCATTGCAACGAGTCGTCGGGGCATATGGATTGGTGATTCTAAATGTGGATGAGCCCGATCAGCTTATCGCCGTACGTAAAGGTTCACCGTTGGTGATCGGGCGGGGATCTTCGGCCAATTACATTGGTTCCGATGCCAGCCCATTTCTGGAATACACCAATGAGGTAACGTACCTTAATGACGATGAAATAGCCGTGGTCAAGCGGGATACGATCACGCTGACCAACGGTAAAAGAGGAACATTGACACCTTACTTCGAACACCTGGATCTCGAACTGGATGCCATCGAAAAAGGTGCTTTTGACCATTTTATGCTCAAGGAAATCTTTGAGCAACCCGACCGCCTCCTGGATTGCATGCGCGGTCGGATATTGGCTCAATCCGGCAACATTAAGCTGGGAGGAATAAGTGCTTACGCAGACAAAGTGTATAATGCCAAGCGGTTGATCATCACCGCATGCGGCACTTCTTATTATGCCGGCCTGACCGCTGAATACCTCTTTGAAGACCTGTGCCGGATACCGGTCGAAGTCGAATATGCATCGGAATTCAGGTACCGGAATCCGGTCCTGTATCCGGATGACGTCCTTTTGGCGATATCCCAATCCGGGGAGACCGCCGATACCCTGGTAGCGGTCGATCAGGCTAAAGCCTCCGGGTCAACCGTCATCGGAATCTGCAATGTCGTTGGTTCATCAATTGCCCGAGCCACCCATGAAGGCATTTACACCCATGCGGGCCCGGAGATTGGCGTGGCAAGCACCAAAGCATTTACCGCTCAGTTGATCGTATTGTCCATGCTGGCGATAAAAATGGCTTCGGAGCGACATACCATTCAGGAATCCTTCAGGCATCAGCTGATTCTTGAATTACAACGGGTGCCTGCCCTGGTAGAAGAAGTCCTGGCCCATGCCGACCACATTCGCTCCATCGCCCAAAAATATTGGCTGGCATCCAATTTTCTTTATCTGGGAAGGGGATTCCAGTACCCGATCGCTATGGAAGGCGCGCTTAAACTCAAGGAAATCTCGTACATCCATGCGGAGGGCTACCCGGCTGCGGAAATGAAACATGGACCAATAGCCCTCATCGATGCGGAAATGCCGATCGTTGTGCTTGCGCTCAAGGACAAAGCTTATGACAAAGTCATTTCGAATATTGAAGAGATCAAATCGCGTCACGGCAAAGTAATCGCCATCATTTCTGAAGGCGATGACGCAATGAAAAGACAGGTAGACGATTACATCGAAATACCGGCCGTCATGGAATATTTTGCGCCATTGGTATCGGTTGTCCCTTTGCAACTACTGGCTTATTACATTGGTGTCATTAAAGGTTGCAACGTCGATCAGCCGCGAAATCTGGCAAAATCGGTAACGGTGGAATAATGAATGACATACAGAAGAAACCGATCGAGCACATTGGTTATGATTTCGTTGCCGACGGATCGCAACGTGAAGTAGATATTGATGCCGGTAAACGCGACCTCCAAAAACAATGGCCCTATACTTTCCGGCCTTTGGAACCTGTGGAAATTGAAATTCTGGTCCAGCAGAAAAACACCGCAAGCGATTGGGGTCACATCTGGGTAGCCGAAGGATTTGACCCGCGATTGGTGCGCAATAACCGCTTTTTCGGATTAGTCCGGATTGGTCCTTTGCATCCGGTATACCTGGAATTTCACGACTTGAATTTGCCGGTGGGAATTTACAACAGCACGCTGATCTCTTGCGACCTGGGTGAGGATGTGGCCATTATGAATGTCAGTTATCTGGCACATTACCTGATCGAACCTTCAGTGATCTTGTTGAACATAGATGAAATGCATGTCACGGATCACGCAAAATTTGGCGAAGGGGTCCTGAAAGATGGTGAGACCGAGGCGGTGCGGGTTTGGATGGAAGTGATGAATGAAAATGGACGCCGCAGCGTTCTTCCTTTTGTGGGAATGACGCCTTTCGACGCCTGGTTATGGGCCAGGTACCGGGGAGATGCATCAATGTTAGACAAGCTTAAGTGCTGGACCCAACAGCAAGTCGGTTCGGATAGAGGCGCTTATGGAGTAGTAGGGACGCAAACCGTCATCAAGAGCTGCCGGATCATCAAAGATGTCCGGATAGGATCCCATGCTTACATCAAGGGAGCCAACAAACTAAAAAATCTCACCATCTCCAGTGAAGCTCACCGGCCTTCCCAGATAGGGGAGGGGGTCGAAATGGTGAACGGCATCATGGGTTTTGGGTGCCGCGCTTTCTACGGAGTCAAGGCCATCCGTTTTATAATGGATGATCACACCACGTTAAAGTATGGGGCGAGGTTAATCAACAGTTACCTTGGAGCGAATTCTACCATCTCTTGTTGTGAGGTACTCAATAGTCTGATCTTTCCATTCCACGAACAGCATCATAATAATTCATTCCTGATTGCCGGTTTAATCGAAGGACAGAGTAACATTGCGTCCGGAGCAACCCTAGGGTCCAATCACAACACGCGCCAAGCGGATGGAGAGTTCATTGCCAAACGGGGATTCTGGCCGGGCTTGTGTGTCAGCATAAAGCACAACAGTCTCTTCGCAAGTTATACCTTATTGGTTAAAGGAGATTATCCGTTTGAAATCAACAACCCTTTTCCGTTCGCCTTGGTGGCAAATGATGTCTCCAGGGATGAATTGAGCATCATGCCAGCTTACTGGTGGATGTATAATACCTACGCCCTGTTTCGCAACGAACACAAATACCAATCCAGGGAACGCCGGCAGAACCTGCCCGGACAGACGGACACTTCCTTCCTGGCGCCAGATACCGTCCAGGAGATCCGAAAGGCTTTGAAATTGTTAACCGAGCTTCCCCTTGAAGGAGACGGATCATCCCGGATACCGGCAGGTCAGGTGGAAAACAGTAAACGGACCGTACGAATTCTCAAAGTCACGAATGCGATTCGAGCCTACCGGGAAATGCTTCTCTATTTTGCGGCGAAGAGCCTTCTGGAGGGAGAAAAGGATGGATTGTTTGCGGTTGAGGATTACGGCCATGGCCAGGAAGTGACCTGGATTAACGGAGGCGGTATGCTCCTTACGGATCATCAGATAACCTCATTGATCCGCCGGATCGGCCAAAATGAGATTGCATCATGGTCCGACTTGCATGAAACGATTGACGGGTTTGGGCAGGATTATCCTTTCATGAAGATCCGGCTTGCCAGGGAGATTCTGGATGAGTTGGAGTTCAGATCCACCGATCAGTTAGCCGGCGAGTACCTCAATTTGTTGGATGAGCTCAAATCAAAAATCCAGGACAGTAGACGGAAAGACTTTGAAAATCCCTTCCGGAAGGCAACTTCAATGAGCGAGGAAGAGTGGAATGCGGTTTACGGATCGGTCACCGATGAAGATCTATTGATTGAAATACTTCATAAATTTGATGCGGCGATATCACAGGTGAATCATCCAGCTAAAGCAACCCACTGATCATTTTAATACCTTTAGGGAAAAGAACCTTCCGAGAGGAGGTGCGATCAAAAACCAATTTTCTATGTGGTCATCCCACTTAGGGAATGGATACGGCGTTTTATGTGTTGATCAAGATCACAGGCCATGTTTCAACCAAGGGCATTATATTTACGGCGCGAAAAGGAACGCAACACGCCGGTCTACACGTTGTTATGGCTTTAAATAACCAAATACCGGCACGGCAAACACTTCAATTTTGTGAACTCCATTGTGACAACCAAATCTTCATTCATGAAAAAAATTGGATTATTAGGGATACTGGCCACGATATTGTGGTGGGGGTGCCAGGAGAATGATGCTTACAAGACGGTACTGAAAGACCCTGACAATATTCATCATTCGATGAAGCAATTGTCGGATGTAATCGTACACGACATATTTTCTCCACCGGTGGCATCACGTATCTATACCTACCCAAGCATTGCCGCTTATGAAGCCATGCTGCCGGCCTATCCAAATTACCGTTCCCTTGCCGGCCAATTAAACGGTCTGACACCTACACCGAAGCCGGACAGCAGCAAAACCATCTGTTTTGAAATGGCATCCATTGAAGCATTTTTGAAAATAGGTACCATGCTCATTTTCTCAGAAGATAAGATGCATGCATTTCAGGATGACCTGTATGCAAAGCTTAAACCCACCATGCCATCTGAAGTATGGACCAATTCCATTGCTTACGGGGATGAAGTCGCAGCCCATATCAAGACCTGGATGGATAAGGACAATTACAAAGAAACCCGCACCTTTCCCAAATTCAGCATCAACGATGAACCGAGCAGGTGGAAGCCTACACCACCCGCCTATATGGACGGCATTGAACCAGCCTGGGCGAAAATCCGGACCATGGTCATTGACTCGGCAGGGATGTTCAAACCCGCACCACCGCCTCCATTTGACATGAAGGAAGGAAGTCCTTTCCGTAAATATGTGGATGAAGTTTACCAGGTTGTGAAAGAAGCAACCCCGGAGACCAGAGCAATCGCCAGTTTTTGGGATTGTAATCCATACGTGTCCCACCAGACGGGCCACGTGATGTTTGCAACAAAAAAAATAACTCCGGGAGGACACTGGATCGGCATTACCAACATTGCGTGCCACGTAGCCAAAGCGGATTTTCCCAAAACCGTTGAGGCCTACGCGATGACTTCCATCTGCCTGTTTGACGGTTTCATCAGTTGCTGGGATGAGAAATACCGGAGTAATCTGATCCGGCCCGAGACGGTCATCAATCAATACATGGATGAAAACTGGGTTCCGGTGTTGCAGACTCCGCCATTTCCGGAACATACCAGTGGCCATTCAGTCATTTCTACCGCCGCAGCGACAGGATTAACCTCCATCTTTGGTACCCCATTCAGCTATACCGACAGTGTGGAAGTGGAATATGGCCTTGAACCCCGGCATTTTAATGCCTTCTTGGATGCCTCAAGTGAAGCAGCCATATCCAGATTGTATGGGGGCATTCATTACATGCCGGCTATTGAATTTGGGGTTGATCAGGGCAAAGAAGTAGGTAATCTTATTGTAAGTCGTCTGGAAATGGAACGAAAAGGTTGAACCGAAAGGGGCAGTTTGTCATTTTACATGCATAATCCGGTGTAAATGACAACTCGCCTAATTCTTTCTTCATTGTGTTTCCTGCTCACGGGATGTCCGATGCATTCGCAGTCATCGCCCGGTAAAGCTTTTAAGTCCTATTGGTACAATGGCGAAGCAGAGATCACCTCTTTTGATCTGCAGCAGGCAAGATACGGCCATACCTATCCGGGCCAGGCGGTCATGATATTCGTAACAGAGGATTTCTCAAAGGCAAAACAGGTAAAGCTTGATCACCCGGACGAGGCCGGAAATGACCGGATAAATGTATTGAAATTGAACCTGACCAAGAAATTCAACACCGGCATTTACCCTTATTCAATGATGCTGTCCAGTTATCTGCCGGTCGAGAAATCCGGGAATCCTCATGCATTGAAAGTTACCGGTACCACTCAGGAGTGGTGCGGACAGACCTTCACGCAATTGAATCGTAAGGAAGACGGGTACCGGATGCAATCCAATTCCTATTTCGAAACGGAAGGCGATCAGCAAACAACCATTCCGGGTAATTACTGGCTGGAAGATGAATTGTGGCAACAAATCCGCATAGATCCTGACGAGTTGCCGGTAGGTACTGTTGATATGGTACCTGGAATTTTATTTGCGAGGTTGCGGCATGAACGAGTGGAGCCTCACCGGGCCGAGGCACGATTCGTCCAGGAAGAGGCTACCAATGTGAAGGTCTATCATCTGCGATATGTGGACATAACCCGGGAATTGGTCATCTATTTTAAGGCGGATTTTCCTTACCGGATTCTACGATGGAAAGAGATAACGGAAAATGGGTTTGGTAAAGACAAGTCGGTGTCAACGACCGAAGCCATTCGCAAAGAAACCATACGACTGGATTATTGGGATCACCATTTTCCTGAGGACAGCATTTATCGTCAGCGACTGAAATTAAGCTCCGGGAATTGATCACCTCAGCCTTTGTAGAAAATGCGTAGTTTAGATCTCTAATGAATTATCCAGCACAACCATTGATCGACAATCACGGGCGCATCATCGATTACATCCGGATCGCCGTGACGGACCGGTGCAATCTGCGGTGTTATTATTGCATGCCGGAAGAAGGGATCGATTATGTGCCAAGGGATCATCTTTTGCATTACGAAGAAATCGAACGCATCGTCCGGATCCTGGCAGCCATGGGTGTGAAGAAAGTAAGGATTACCGGTGGAGAACCGTTTATCCGGCGTGATATCATCCATTTGATGGAATCCATCACGCGGACTCCCGGGATCGAGGCATTGCACATCACCACCAATGGTACGGTTACTAAGAATTACATACCCCAATTACAAGCGATGGGTGTCAAAGGCGTTAATCTGAGTTTGGACACCCTGGACCGGGAACGGTTTCTGAAGATTACTCGCCGTGATATGCTTGATGAGGTCCTTGGCACCATGCATGCGTTGGTGGATGCCAATATTCCCGTTAAGATCAATATGGTCGTTCTGGGCGGGATCAATGATGATGAGATCGTTACCATGGCAAGGTTGGCTGAGAAACACCCGGTGGATGTTCGCTACATCGAAGAGATGCCATTTAACGGAGGTGGCCACGCCCAGCAAACTACCTGGAGAGACCATCATTTTATTGCGGAACGGTTGCGGTCCGAATTTCCCGGGTTAACCCTCATACCTTCTGAAAAATCATCCACTGCCACCAACTACGGGATCCACGGATTCCAGGGGAGATTGGGTATTATTCCGGCATTTTCTCGTACGTTCTGTGGGAGTTGCAACCGGATTCGACTCACCCCGGAAGGCGTGTTCAAAACTTGTCTATACGATCGAGGTATGTTTAATATCCGTGATGTGATGCGGTCAGGTGCAAGTGATGATCAACTGGCCGATACGATACGTGAAGCAGTGGGACACCGTGCAACCAACGGATTTGAAGCTGAACGGCAAGCCATGCAATTTCCTTACCTGGATAATAGTCGGGAATCAATGTCGACCATCGGTGGTTAACCAAAAAAATGCCAATGTCCGAAAGATTTAGTCACCTCAAGAATGGGAAACCGCATATGGTCGATGTGACCGCGAAAGAGAGTACTGTACGCATGGCACGGGCACAATCGGTGGTGATTCTGGGTGAAGACGTGTTGAACCAATTGGAAGGAGATGAAATCCACGTTCCGAAAGGACCGGTTTTCCAGACGGCAGTTCTCGCCGGTATACTTGCCGCCAAAAAGACCGGTGAATTGATCCCACTTTGTCATCCACTGCCATTGTCCCATTGTGACATCCACATCGAAGTGATCCAGCCGGATCGCATCCGGATTGAATCGAAGGTTCGGATTGATGCCAAAACCGGGGTGGAGATGGAAGCGTTAACCGCGGTTTCGGTAGCAGCCCTCACGGTTTATGACATGTGCAAGGCACTGTCCCAGGATATTCGTATTACCGAAACCATGTTGCTGGAAAAAAAGGGAGGTAAAAAGGATTTTATTCGAACACCATGAAACATCAAAAACATGCCGCGCTATCCAAGCCAACCTTTGGCCAGTATCACGCCCATGAATGGGGTATACTGGGGGCCAAGTGCTCCACCATCGAGCAATTCGTGAACAGGATAGTGACTCATTTCCCACAGTACCGCATGGGTTATCTGGATGCATCCCACCGTTCCGGAGACCAACCTCTTGATGTAGCTCATTCACTCAGCCATGGCCTGCATCTCAAAGTAACCGACCACATGCATTACCGCAACTGGGAGGACGCAGCCGAATTGAATGATTACGACTGGAGAATAAAATTAAGAGAACTGCAGTTGTTATGGATAAATAGCAATCACTTTTCAGCTAACCGTCAGATTATCCTCATTGATCCGGAAAAAGAGCACTCCATCATCAAACGGAAGGAGCGCATCACCCGGATAGATTTAATTCTTAAAACCTCTCGGGATGCCCGGGTTTTCGAGGTATTGCGAGCGCATCCGGCATTTGATCCACGTATCCCCGTTCATGATTTGGAGGATGAAGGAGCCTGGCTTCCGGTCGTTGAGAGGCTGTT
This sequence comes from Saprospiraceae bacterium, assembly GCA_020436785.1. Taxonomy (GTDB): domain Bacteria; phylum Bacteroidota; class Bacteroidia; order Chitinophagales; family Saprospiraceae; genus JAGQXC01. The sequence goes on from JAGQXC010000028.1 coordinate 38,864, forward strand.
GGACAGTACCATACCGGCGATTTCCGGATTGCTGCTGGTGGGAGGTAGGAGTACCCGGATGGGAACCGATAAGGCACAGCTATCCTACCACGGCCAGCCTCAACAGAAATACCTGTACGCTCTGCTTAAAAACCATTTGGATAAGGTCTATTTTTCGGTACGGCAGGATCAACAACTCGATGGCCCGGTGGTACGTGATGCATTTGCAGGATTGGGACCATTTGGAGCAATTCTTAGTTTCTTCCAGCAATATCCCGATCATGCTCTACTGAGTGTGGCTTGTGATCTGCCCGGGGTTGACCATGAGGCATTGGCCTATTTGATTAAAAACCGTGATCCAGCCCGTCTGGCCACGGCTTTTTTGAATCCTGAAACCGGATTTGCGGATCCCTTATTCACCATCTGGGAACCCCGCATTTACCAGCGGATGTTGCAATTCCTGGCGATGGGTTATTCTTGTCCCCGAAAGGTCCTGATAAACAGTGACATCAAGTTGTTGGAGGCCCCCAATCCTCAATGGCTCGCAAATGTCAATACACCGGAAGAATTAAAAAATTTTAAACTTAAATTGGGACATGGAGTCACTGATTAAAAAATTGAATTACAAGGATCAACCCATTGTTCATTTTCGCCAGGTGCCGTCAGAATGCCGGGAATTGGTCAAGACCTGGACAAACAAGACGACGGTCGTTGAAGACCAACCTTTGCCGGCCTCCCCGGGATTCCTGGTTGCCTTTATCTATGACGCCGGTCAACTGAAAGAATTGGCCAAAGAATTGGGCCGGATAGACCTGGCTTCCGATCCGGTCATTTGGTTTGCCTATCCCAAGAAGTCCTCTCGCAAATACCAGACGGACATCACCCGAGATCAGGGCTGGCAACCCGTAGGAGACCTGGGATTGGAGCCGGTTCGTCAGGTAGCCATCGATGAAGATTGGTCTGCATTAAGATTCCGGGCGGTCCAAAGCATCAAAACCATGAAAAGGTCCTCCGCGCTTACGGAAGCGGGTAAAAAGCGGATCAATAAGGACTAACTGCTTGCCTTCAACGTAACATCCGGTAAAGCAGGTAACC
>JAGQXC010000331.1 GCA_020436785.1 Saprospiraceae bacterium
CACCGATAATCTCGTCTTTCACCGCAATGGCCTGATCGGTAGGAGGGAAATCATTCCCACTGGTCAGTGCAGTCAGATGCGCTAACTTATTATTCAGACGTATCGGGAAATTCAACGGGTCCTGGTTGCTTTGATTCTTGGTTTGATACAAGGCCTCCTCAATGTTGGTGATGACACTGTCAATGTCGTGCATCTTGGTGACGATATCTTCCACGTTGTCGAGCCCTTTGATCAAATCTTGATATTCTTTCATTTGCTTACGGACCAGGCGGATGTCTTCGATGGTTCGGTGCGTTTCGGTCAATTTATCGCGGATTTCTGCCATGAAATCGTGTTGCTTCTTAATGTCTCCCACCGTGGTATTTCCCCGCGGATCCATCAGAATTTCAAAATCTTGCGTTTGCTCGGTTCCCATAGCGTCCAGGGTGACCTGGTAAGACCCTGGTACTGCCTTGGGCCCACTTAAGGAAGCCCACCACATGATCAAGCCATCAAAACGTTCCGCGGGGTCTTCCATCATATCCCAAACAAACAGGTTGGAACCCTGCTTTGGCTTGATTTTATGTGGATTGTCCTTGGCATTGGTCGAGAAGGTCTGGACAATGTTACCCTGAGCATCCTTGATCGTCAGGGTAAGGGTGTCTTTCGGCCCGGGTTTGTCGGCCAGGTAATAGTAGATCATCACACCATTCGGATGGTTGGTTCCGCTGGTCAGTGAAGCCCTGCGGCCTTGTCCTCCATTCATCCGGTAGGCAGCCAGGGGCTTGAACAAGGTGGCTTTGGCAGTCTTGATTTCGTCGCTAAGCTGATGCAGGGGAGTGATGTCATCAATCATCCAAAAAGCCCGGCCCTGGGTTGCTGCGATCAAATTGTTGTCTTTGATGGTAAGGTCGGTCACCGGAACGATGGGCAGGTTCAATTGGAAGGGTTGCCAGTTGGCGCCATCATCGAAAGAGATCCACATGCCTTTTTCCGTACCTGCATAGAGTAAGCCCGCTTTCTCCGGATCGACACGAACGACACGGGTGAATTCATTTTCCGGAATGCCAAAAGTGATCTTTTGCCAGGTTTGCCCGTAATCGGTGGTTTTATATAAGTAAGGGTGATCATCGCCCGATTTGTATTTGGTACCTGCAACATAACAAGCACCATCGCGATGCGGATCCGGATCGATGCTATTGATCATCATCCACTCGGGCATTCCGGCCGGGGTCACATTGGTCCAGTTCTTACCGCCATCACGGGTTAAGTAAATCAGTCCATCATCACTGCCGGTCCAGATAACATTTTCTTCACGGGGTGATTCGGCTACGGCGAAGATGGTACAATAATATTCCACTGAAGTGTTGTCCTGGGTAATGGGTCCTCCCGAGGATACCATCCGGCTTGAATCATTTCTGGTCAGGTCCGGACTGATGGTTTCCCAGGATTGCCCCATGTTGTAGCTGACGTGCAAATGATTGGACGCCGTATACAATTTGTTGGGATTGTGGGGTGAGAAAAGGATGGGATAATTCCATTGGAAACGGTATTTCATATCTTCCACACCATGCCCCATCGGATTATCCGGCCAGACATTCACCGCACGGGTTGCACCGGTTTCGTGGTTCACCATTTGCAACAAACCGTCGTAACACCCCCCAAAAACGATGTCCGGATCTTCAGGATAGGGTGCCAGGTGAGCACATTCGCAACCGGCCGTAGTTTCCCAGTCGTCTTCAGTGATGCCATAACCATCGGAGCGATGGGCGATCCGTACGGTCGAATTGTCCTGTTGAGCGCCATAGATGCGATAAGGGAAATGATTGTCGGTAACTACCCGGTAAAACTGGGCCGTCGGCTGATTCATCAGGGAAGACCAGCTGCCCCCTCCGTTGAATGATATTTGAGCGCCGCCATCGTCAGCAATGATCATACGTTGAGGATCTTCCGGGGCGATCCACAGATCGTGATGGTCTCCATGGGGGGCGTTGTCCCCTTTAAAGGTGCGGCCGCCATCGGTCGACTTTTGATAGGATACGTTCATGACATAAACGACCTCCTGATCCTTGGGATCGGCATAAATCCTGGAATAATACCAAGCTCTTTGCCGGAGATTACGATCTGAATTGACTTTGCTCCAGGTCTTACCGGCGTCATCGGACCGAAAGACCCCTCCATCATGATTTTCGATTATGGCCCAGAGACGATCACTGTTTGCAGGAGAGACGGTCACGCCTACGATTCCCCAGACTCCTTTTGGTAAGCCGGGATTGGCGCTGATGTCGGTCCAGGTCTCCCCGGCGTCGGTGCTTTTCCACAAGGCAGAACCAGGGCCGCCACTGGAGAGGCTGTATGGGGTTCTCCGAATGTTCCAGGTAGATGCATACAAAATGCGGTAGTTATTGGGATCGACGATGAGATCAACAGCTCCGGCATCCTCATTGGCATACAAGACTTTGCGCCAGGTCATGCCTCCATCGGTTGTTTTGTAAACGCCGCGATCTTCCGATGACTTGAAAAGATCTCCCATGACCGCAGCCCAGGCTGTATTCGGATCGGTCGGGTGAATGCGGATGCGTGAAATGTGCTTGGAGTTGTCCAGTCCGATGTGCGTCCAGGTTTTACCTGCATCCACCGATTTGTAGGCACCGTACCCATACGATACATTTCCACGCACGGTATTTTCACCGCCGCCTACATAGATGACATTCGGGTCGGCTTCACTGACACTCACCGCACCAATGGATCCACCGAAAAATCCATCCGAAATGTTTTCCCAGGATTCTCCCGCGTCATTGGTGCGCCAAACGCCACCTCCCGTTGCTCCAAAGTAATACAAGTCAGGTTTTCCAGGGACTCCCGTTACAGCTGCTGAGCGTCCGCCGCGGAAAGGACCAACCTCTCTCCATTCGATGGCATCAAAATATTTTTGATCATATTGGACGACGGCTTCGGCAGGCGCAGGCGCCGCTACTTGATTTTTGGTTTTCCGTTGGCCAAATGACCATTGAACGGACAACATGACCAGGACGGTCAGGGCTAATCTTACTTTCATAGTTATAAAGTTTTTAATTCAATCGGTTCCTTACCCCGGCAATCCCAGGATTTAAACCAATGATATTTATGTCTTATTCGTTTTTTCCATACCAGGCTGGGCAAATTCAAATCCGGATTCCTTCTTGGCGGAGTCGACCATGGCTTTGACATCCTTTAACAATTGCTTGGCGTCATAAATGATACCGTCTTTGATGGTAAATTTTACGCCACCGACCCGTTCCACCTCATTGTCCTCGTTGAGTTTTATTGCCCCCGTTCCGTAAAGGACCTGGAGATTGGCCAACGGATTTTCTTCCACGATAACCATGTCGGCCAACTTCCCCGGCTCAATGGTTCCCAGATCTTTTTCCAGCCCCAGGGCTTGCGCTCCATTTAAAGTGGCTGCGCGAATCACCTCCAATGGATGGAACCCAGCCTCCCGCAGTAGTTCCATCTCACGGATGTAGGCAAATCCATAGAGTTCGTAGATAAAACCGGAATCGCTACCGGTCGTGACCCGACCACCCCGGTTCTTGTACTCGTTGACAAATTTCATCCATATCTGATAATTCTTCTTCCATTCCACTTCCTGTTCGGTCCCCCAGGCATGCCAGTAGGAGCCGTGTGAGACCCGGCTGGGGGCATAAAATTCCCACAGTGACGGCAACGTGTAGTCCTGATGCCATTCCTGTGTACGGGCCCGGTGCAAATCCCGGCTGGCTTCGTAAATGTTAAACGTGGGGTCAATGGTGAAATCCAAAGCCAACAATTCGTCCATGACTTCATTCCATTTGACGGAGCCGGGCTTGGCAGCTTGTTCCCACAGTTTACCGGCTTCAGAAAACCGGTCCTGTTCGTTGTTGTAATTGTAGTCAGGTGGATAATCCTGTACCGTCTGTCCATCAAACAAAGCTTCCGGCAAACCATACCAATGTTCCATGCTCGTCAGGCCGGCGCGTGCGGATTGCAGAGCGTTCCACCAGGCAACATTCAGTTGAGCGTGATGACAGGCACTCCTTAATCCCAACGCTTTATTTTCACGGAGTGCAGCATCCATCACCTCGGGTGAAGCCCCAAAGAATTTGATGCCATCGGCGCCATTTTCCGCATTTTTACGGACCCATGCCCTCGCTTCCTCGGCAGTCGTGATGGGTTGGTCGCTTCCCGCACCAAAAAAGGTATAAGCCATGATGCGTGGAGCAGTGATCTTGTTTTCGGCGCTTAGCTTTTTATGTTTTAGGGTCCAGTCCAGTCCATTGCCGCTCCCTGGTTCACGAATCGTGGTTACACCGTGAGCCATCCATAATTTAAATACATATTCAGCGGGTGTACCCTGGGCTTTGCCTCCGATATGACCATGCATATCGATAAAGCCGGGCAGCAGGTACATGCCCTCCGCACTCAGTTCTTTGCCTCCTTCCTGTAATTTGGGCCGGCGGTCCGGATTGATGGGTACACCGGGGGCTCCGACACTCACCACATTCGTAATTCGATTATTTTCAACAACCACATCGACCGGACCCATGGGAGGTGAGCCGTTGCCGTTGATCAGGGTTACTCCCCGGATGATCAATTGTTGATACGGGCCTTCCCCTTCCTTAACCAGTGGTGCATCCTGGATCTGAGCCGTAGCCAAATAAGGTGACAATGAGATCAGCAGCGCCAGGAATCTGGCTGAAAAATAGTTGATCATATGCAGTAATTGTGAATACAAGATAAAGATTATTTACATCAGCATTCCGGCGATAGCAGCAGTCAGGAAGCAGGCAATGGTTCCGCCAATTAATGCTTTAATACCCAGTGAAGTAAGGGTATTCCGTTGACCGGGGGCGATGGCTCCGATACCACCGATTTGAATACCGATGGAGGCAAAGTTGGCAAATCCACACAACGCATAGGTTGCAATAATGACGGATCGCTCACTGACCAGCCCAATATCCTTGAAATTCGTCAGAGACGTATAGGCGACAAATTCATTAAGGATGGTCTTTTCACCTAACAGTTGGCCTATGGCGACCATGTCCTGGCCGCTAACACCAAGTACCCATGCAATGGGTGAAAAGAGGATACCAAAAATGAATTGCAGGGTCAGCCCGTCAAAGCGGCCACCACTTTGGGTTGCAATCGTATCATTGAGTCCCGTAAGAGAACCAATCCACTGTAAAACCGAGTTGCCCAGGTAAATGAAGGCCATAAATGCCAGCAGCATGGCTCCAACGTTGACCGCCAGTTTAAGCCCATCTGTGGTTCCGCTTGCCAGGGCGTCCAGGACATTTGAGCCGGCTTCCGACCGGGGTACTTCCAGATCGCGTTCGATACTCTCCGGATCCGGCTCCGGGTACAACATTTTTGCTGCGACGATGGCCGCAGGTGCTGAAATAATGGATGCCGTCAGAAGATGCATGCCAAAAAGTTGCTGCCCTTCCAGGGTGTCACCACCCAGCATGGCCATGTAAGCGCCGAAGACACCGCCGGCGATGGTAGCCATGCCTCCGGTCATCAGACACATGATTTCCGAACGGGTCATCCGTTCCAGGTAGGGTTTGATCACCAGAGGGGCTTCCGTCTGGCCAATGAATACATTGGCGGCGGCAGCCAGACTTTCGGCGCCGGACAGGCGCATGGTTTTATTCATGATCCATGCGAACGCATAGACGACACGCTGAAGGATACCCAAATAATACAATAGGGATGACAGCGCGGAGAAAAAAACGATGGTGGGAAGAACGCTGAATGCAAAACCGAACGGTTTGGTGGGGTTGGCCAGATCGCCAAAAAGAAATACCGCTGCCTGATTGGTGCTATTGATCATCAGTACAAAAAAATTGACGATGATCTGGAAAATGGCACGCACGAAAGGTACCTTAAGCATGAGTATAGCCAGAATAAGTTGTAGTCCTACGCCGACTAAAACCGTTCGCCAATTGATGGCCCGCCGGTTGGCGCTGAGAAGGTAGCAAATCAACAATAAGACAACCAATCCGAGCACACCACGAAATATATCCACCTTAAACTTGCTTTATCGATTCATCAGTATTGGATAGGGATCGGGCTGAAATTAGGTAAAAATCTTTAATTTTCACCCGCAGCCAGTCAAATACCAAAACCAACGTATGAAACCCTATATCATTGGCATAACCGGCGGGAGCGGATCAGGTAAAACCTCCTTTATTCAGGATCTGCGTAAGCATTTCACGACCAATGAATTGTGTATTATAAGCATGGACGAATATTATCATCCGCTGAAGCAACAAAAATGTGATGAACATGGTATTGAAAACTTTGATTTGCCGGAGTCTTTCGACCTGGCTTCTATGGAGACCGATCTGGCTCGTATCATTGCCGGTGAACAGGTCCTGCGCCAGGAGTATGTGTTTAACAACCCCCAATCTTTTGCCAAGAGCATAACCTATGATCCGGCACCAATTCTCCTGGTTGAAGGATTGTTTTTATTTCATTTTCCTTCCATACGACGGATGCTTGATCTAAAGGTATTTATTCATGCCAAAGAAGACCTTAAAATTATACGTCGAATCAAGCGTGATGGTGCGGAGCGCAACTATCCGATCTCCGACGTCCTCTACCGGTATCAGCATCACGTTTCACCTGCCTTTGATCGTTACATCAAGCCTTTTTACGATGAATCGGATCTGATAATTACCAATAATCAGAATTATGAAAATGGATTGACGGTCTTACGTGCCTACATTCAACAGATCCTCAAAAAACAGGTATTGCCTCAGATAATCTCCAGATCCTGAATCGTATTGCCGGCATTGTCCGACAGATTGAGGACATCGGTGCGGGATTGATGCATTGCTGCCAGACGGCGTTCTGCTTGATCGGCGTATCCGGTGCGTTGGAGCAAATCAACAAATTCTTCCAGATTGGCAAGTTCACCTTCACGAAAAAAAATGATTTCCTGATACAATTGATCCTCTGTTTTTACGGAAAAACAATTCTGATGCAGGAAAATGCTGATTCGTAATCGGGGATGCTTAATGGTCGTCAGTAGTCGCATGAAACTGTTTTAGAATGGAAGCCGTCAGGACCTCATAGACCAATCGTTTGTCCGGATCGGATGCAAGAAGGGTAAGGTGACGCCGAATAGTACTCAGGTCACCTCTCCGGGCCGGACCTGTTTGCGCCATGACCGGCTGGTTATTGGTTAGCTTTTCACTGGTTTCTTGCAGAAGTGGTAAAAGAAGCTGGAAATCCAGGTGGTTCTTGGCGGTCCATTGAGCTGCCAGATCATAAAGATGATTGGTAAAATTGTTAACCAAAACCGCTGCCAGATGTATTTTCTCCCGGTCGTTCGTTTTCATGGCCTGGGTTATTAACTCCCATTCTTTTCCCCATTGTGAAATCCGCTCCGTAAATGCCGTGCTATTCCCCTCGATCAGCCAGGGGAAATTTCCATGCACCGGAGTGATCCCATCACGGATGGTCATCAATGGATACAATACGCCCCGATCCGTAAAATAGGGGTCCAATTCCGACCACGAGGTGGTTCCGGAGGTATGAACAATGGCCGTTTCAATGGGCAGAGATTGACTTAATTGATGGGAGACCGGTTTGATGGCTTGGTCCGGTACGGCCAGTATGACCAGGTCCACTTCCGTCAGTTGATCAGGGGCATGGATGAAAGGCAGGGAGGATGGCTGCAACGCTACCCGGCGGTAGATCCACTGTATTCCAGGCAATCGGTTAACCAGAAAATGACCGATATTCCCGTAGCCGATCAGACCGATTCTAGGCATGTTCCCGTTGTCTGCGCTGTTTGCGTCTTGACCACAAAGCAAGTCCAAGACCGACCATCATCAGTAGTCCGCCTGACCAGAATAAATTAATGCCCGGAAAAATTTTAGCCTGTAAAACGACGTAATCGTCCCGGGGATAATCGCTGTTGATCTCAAAAGGAATCTGCCATTGGTTCACCTGGTCATGCGCCAATTGCAATTCGATGGTTTCTTTGCCCGGATCTACATGGGTAAATCGAATCATCAGATCCTCCTCCGGGAGGTAAGCAGGAATGTTATAAGGCCGGTTGCCACGAATGTAATAAATGGGTTCAGCCTCAAAAACTTCCCCTCCTGGATTGGTCACTTCTAAAATGGCGCTGATGGCGATGTCAGCGCTATCCGGTAGATACATCGGGTGTTGCGGATGCCGGTTAAATCCGGCAAAATGAACCTGGTATCCCTGTGCATTGGCCGTTTCGCCTTGCTTGAATTCGATGGTTTCGTAGGTTTGGGAAGCTTCTTTCCGAAAAAATTCATCCAGCAAGTCATCGGACAAGCGGATTTTGGTATTCAGGTTATTGATCACATCGGAAAGACTGTAGACGATGTTGCCGCGCAATACGATGGCAGGGTGTGCTTCGTACATCGCTCCGGTGGCTTTGCTACGCAATTTAAATTGTGGTGAAATGCATAGATCACCGGGCTCGGGTGTGTAGTCTCCAAGTTCCGTTGAAAACGCAATCGATTCGATCCACCCGGTCAGCGTTTTCGTTTCAAAGGTATCCTGCAAATGTTCAAGCATTCTGGTGTAGGTCAGCGAATCCTCCAGCTGGTGCAGGGCTTCATTGCCGGAGTGGTGGGCATTTACCTGGGCCACCAAGGTAAATAAATCCCGGTTCCAATACCGTTGAATGGAAGGATTGACCGAGAGGATCTTGCTGAACTGATCGTCGTAAACAACAGCCGGATGAATGGTGAACTTATCGGTTACTTTCCCCTCCGGATTTTGTTTGTAAATGTCGATGTAATACAACCGTTCATTGCGGACAATGGTATCCTTTTGATAGAGCAGGGTATAATCCCGCATTTTCTGGGGAATGTTTTTCGTCAGATAGACATTGTCAAACAGGCTTTCATCGGCCAGGCTGCCGAAGTCATTCCGCAGAATATTAGTGTCTTTTGAGATGATATCCTGATTCAAACCACTGGCCAGAATACCGATGAGCATGATACCCAAACCGGTGTGGGCTAGCGCCGAAGCGCCTAAACGAAGGTTGCCCCGAACTTGCCGGATCAGGTAATCCAGATTGGAAACGACTGCAAAGGCTGAAGCTGCCAACATAGCCTGATACTGCCAGGCATGGATGTCTAGCCAGATGTTGACCAATAAGGCAATGGCTAGTGCTCCCAGCGCATGGAATAGAACTTTCCGGTAGTAGTCTTTTCGGTAAGTTTCCCAGCCCAGAGAACGGTAGCGCAACCATTCCGTGAAGCCGGTAAGTAGTGCAATGAAAAACGCTACCCAGACCTGGAATTTATTGTAATGTGCAATAGGATCCAGCGGCATGGCCCGGTGCCAGGAAGTCATATCCTTGCCTGTAAGTGATCCGAATAAATCAAAAATCTTATTGTAAACCGGGATGGAGGTTGTATAGGTGATCAACAGGGCCGAGAAAAGCAACACCAGGGATCCGATAAACATCCAGAATTCCCGGCTGGATAACTTTTCTTCCTTTTCCAGAACCGGAATGGACTTGCGGGCGCGAAAATAAAGGATAGTAAACAAGCCGGCTAAACTGCCTAAATAAAAGAGCAATTGCTTGGTCAATCCCATTTCGGTAAAGGCGTGGGCGGAGGTGTCAGCCAGGATGCCGCTTCGGGTCAGAAAGGTGGAGTAAACCACTAATAGGAATGCCAGCCCATAAAACCCGTACGTACTCTTGATGGAATAACCGGTTGATCGGGAAACCAGATTGGTATGTATGCCGGCAACTAGGATCAACCACGGTACAAAAGAAGTATTCTCCACCGGGTCCCAGGCCCAATAACCACCAAAACTTAACGCTTCATAGGCCCAGGCACCACCCAATAATATTCCGGTACCCAGGACACATCCGGCAAATAAAGCCCACGGTAATACCTGGGGCAACCAGGATCGGTGGTCCCGGTACCAGAGTCCTGCCAAAGCAAAAGAAAATGGCACGGCCGTGGAAGCAAATCCAAGGAAGAGGGTGGGAGGGTGGATGATGTTCCAGTAATTCTGCAAAAGAACATTCAGGCCATTGGCCATCTTACGAATGCTTTGAATGTAGTCGGCACTGGCAAAAATAGGGGCGTCGTTGAGGTCACGAAGCAGCGTAAATGGACTTCTTCCGATGGCGACGTCTCCCGGCAAATAGATGCCAAGGACCATCGATGCTAAAAAAGCCTGGATGATCAGAAGAAATCCAAGTACCGGAGCACTCCATTCATTCTTTTTCCGCCACAGGAACCAGCCCATCACAATACTCCAGAACATCCAAAGCAGGAAACTGCCGATTTGTCCTTCCCAAAAAGCTACAAAAACATACGTGGATGGCAGATCATCAGATACCGATTCAAACACAAAATTGTATTCGTAAAAACGGTTGAACATGCTGTACAAAAGCAAACCAATTACAAATACGACAGACAGGGAATGAACCAGAAAGGCACCGGTTCCCAGTTTGTACCAGGGCGTCAGCCTGCTTTTTCCGGCCTTGAAGAATCCATAAATACCGAGGATGGTTGTTACAAACAAGGTCACCATGGCCAGCTGACCGATTTGACCTACCCAGAGATGTTCATTGAGATAAGCGACCTGTTCTTGCACGCGTTAAGCGAATTTTTAGGACTTCATTTTTAGTTCTTCATCCTTGTATTTCGAAGGGCATTTTAGCAGAATGTCGGTTGCCCGAAAGGTGCCGTCATGCATTTGTCCGGTTAATACAATTTTTTCGGACAGTTCAAAGTCCCGCGGTTTCTCTTTGTGATAGATGACCTGTTCGGTTTTTCCATTTTCATCGGTGAGGTAAAAGGAAAAGAAATTCGCATCTACCTCCGGGTTATAAGTCATTTCCTTATCCCGGGCCAGGGTTCCCACTATCTTGACTTTTTTACCACTCAGCTGGGCTTCTTCGAAAGTACCGTAAGTACTCATATCGCCGGAAGCCTGGATGATCAACCCGATTCCGGCAATAACCATGATGCCGATGATGATATGTATTTTTTTCATGTTGATTTGCTATTGGTCCTGCAAAGGTATAACGAATATATGTTTCATGTCAATTTGCTCGCAATAATGTCAATGCTTCCTCTGAGCTTTGGACCGGACGGAGGCAGACACCCTGCTCACAGACGTAGATCCAGGTTTGTCCCGGACGGTACTTCCCTTTCAAAAGAGCAAGATTTTCATCCCGGTCACTCCCCATAAAATGGTCAAGGGGTAACATTTGTTTTTGCATTTCGGTTCGAATGGCAGCGGCGTTTTCCCCGATAATCACAATATCGTGACCAGGATGGGTCAGTTCAAGTTTTACGGACAACCAGGAAGCATAGGAGACCGGATCCTCAGCCCGAGGAATGACCGATGCGGCCATATCCGTCGCTCGCTGGCGGTAATTGGCCTCTTCCAGCATATTGCCTAAGCGGCTTAGGTTGCTGGCCATCACGGCATTGGCACAAGGCAGGATTTCGTCCTGTACCTGAACGGATCGGTCGAATGGTGTAGTGGATTCCTCCCTTTGGCTTTGAAACAGCAGTGGCTGATCCTTGTCGCCAAATCGTCTTAGAACATCCTGCGAAAGTTGATTCGCCCGATTCACCCACTTTATGTCAAAGGTAAGCTCATACAGGTCCAGGTAGGCCCGGATCAGGTTTGCATAATCATCCAGATAAGCAGGCCTGTAACGGTGTCCATTCCGGTAGATGCGGTAAAGTTGTTGATGTAAATCCAACATGTTTTCCCAAATCCAATCTGCGGCGTCTTGGGCAGCCCGTTGATAAGAGCGGTTACCAAGTGCCTGGGCGCTGGCAACCAATGCCTGGATCATCAGCGCATTCCAACTGGTAATCATTTTGTCGTCGACTGCCGGTTTATTCCGTCTATTCCGCAATGACTTCAGGTGGGCCAGACTCTCCATCATCGCCGAGGCGATTTCTAAAGAATCTTTACCATATTTTGCTTGGAGGGCGGCAATGGATTTCGCGATGTACGGGATGTTTTTACCCAATTCCCAATTTCCAGTGCGAACAATACCAAAATAATCTGCGGTCAGGCCTTGAACCGTGGGATCTGGGAAAGCCGCAACCCAGTCCTGCCAAGTCCACTGATAATAGGCTCCTTCCTCACCACCACTGTCTGCATCCAGGCTGCTGTAAAAATGATCCTTGGCGCCAAGATCCCGGTACACAAAATCAATGCTTTCCCGGATCAGTCGGGCATAACCGGGATCGTGCACTGATTGAAATACCTGCGCATACAATTTGATCAACAAAGCATTGTCGTACAGCATTTTTTCAAAGTGAGGAATCCGCCAGCGGTCGTCGGTCGCGTACCGGGCAAATCCTCCACCGATTTGATCGTAAACCCCGCTCAAAGCCAATTGGTCAAGCGTTAATCGTACCCCTCGACGGGCTAGTGAATCATGTAGAACCTCACCTACCGTGTAGAGGTATTGAAAAGTGACCGGCAAAGGAAATTTTGGAGCTCCGGACAATCCTCCGTAGGTCCAATCGATGAATCCGGTCAAAGTCTGATTATAGGTGGTGAAGTCCAAGGGTGGGCTGCTTGAATCAAGGGGCGGTAATTGGAAGGACTGATGGATACCGGCTTCCAGTTCCGCAGCGTAGGTCAATAGTTTTTGCGGAGAATCCTTTTGTACCTTGACAAAATACTTCAGCACCTCCAGCCAGTTTTCCCTGGGCAAATAAGTGGTACTATAGACTGGCCGGCCATCGGGCAATGCAAAGGTGTTTAAAGGCCATCCGCAAGAACCACCATCAGCGAGGAGACAAGCGCGCAGGTAATAGGCATCCAGATCAGGTCGTTCTTCCCGGTCAACCTTAATGGCTACAAAATGCTGATTCATAAATCGGGCCACGGCCGTATCGGAAAACACCTCTCTTTCCATGACATGACACCAATGACAGGCCGAATAACCGACACTGACAAGGAGTAGCTTATTTTCCTTTTTTGCCTTTGTGAGGGCATTGTCCGACCAGGGAAACCAATCGACGGGATTATGAGCATGCTGTAACAGGTACGGACTGGATGATCCGGCCAAATGATTGGTTTTGGCTGGCTCCTGACAGGAAGCCACGACGTGAATGATGAATAAAGAAATGCAATAGAAAGCCAGTTGTCGTGTCATACGCTTAACCTGGAAACGTTTAAATTTTGGTAATGGTTTTTGGGAAGGAAAGTGTTTGGATTTAACAATTTATTGATAATTGCATAATAACTAAGCACGTATACTATTCATTTTTTTTAATAGGTTAGAGGAAAATCCAGATATCATGAATCATTGGCGTCGACTAAACGGAGAAAAGATAACTCAAAACCTCTCCGACACCGTGGAATCGTACATCTTGCGTGAGAAAGATTTGGGTAATCGATTGAAGTTGTGCATTGGTACCGACTCACGGGTTCGTGGTGAATGGGTTGAGTATGCCACGGTCATTGTCTTTCTGCGGGAGAAAAAAGGCGGGTTTATGCTGATCAACAATTATCGGGTAAAACAATACATGACCCTGAAGGAGCGAATGATCACTGAAGTTGGGCGGTCCGTGGAGATCGCCTACAGCATCCATCCACTTCTGGATAAATACGATGTGGAATTGGAGGTGCATGCCGACATCAATACCGACCCCTCCTTTCGTTCCAATGAAGCATTGCGTGAAGCGATGGGATACATCCTCAGCATGGGATTTGTATTTAAAGCGAAACCCGATGCCTTTGCCAGCTCTTGTTGTGCGGATAAAATGGTCAATTAATCATCTCCCGTTTCTGACAACCGAATCCTGCTTCCTAATGTTTCAGAGACAGGAACTTGAAAAACTTTGTCTCTGTTAATGAAACATTGGTATAAAAAATCAAGTAATTCTCCCGTTTCTAATCAAATTGCACGTTTTAATCTATACATTATGAAGCAATCTTTCCTGATTTGCCTGATCGCTGGCCTGGCATGTATTACCTCTAATCCACTGGCCGGCCAATCAGGTAACCTTCAATTTGTTGAATACGACCTGCCTAATGGACTCCATGTTATCTTACACGAAGACCATTCCACGCCAATCGTCGCTGTATCGGTGATGTATCACGTCGGATCCAAGAATGAAAACCCCAACCGTACTGGTTTTGCACATTTCTTTGAACATCTGCTGTTTGAAGGATCGGACAACATCGGTCGTGGTGAATATGCCAAGTATGTTGAATCGGCCGGTGGCGTACTGAATGCCAATACCAGCAACGACCGTACTTATTACTATGAAGTATTGCCTTCCAATCAATTGGCACTGGGGCTATGGCTGGAATCCGAACGGATGATGCACGCAAAAGTCGAAGAAACCGGCATCGAGACCCAGCGTGAAGTGGTCAAGGAAGAACGTCGTCAAAATGTCGACAATCAGCCATACGGGACTTTTTTACAGGAAATTATGGCCCATGCATTTACCGTCCATCCCTATCGCTGGCCGGTGATAGGCAGCATGGAACACCTGAATGCCGCCCAGGAAAATGATTATGTACAATTTTACAAGTCCTTTTATGTCCCGAACAATGCGGTGTTATCCATTGCCGGAGATATTGATCCCCAGGAAGCAAAGCAACTGATTGAAAAATATTTCGCCCCGATCGAACACAGTGCAAAACCGGTTTACCGCCCCCATGTCACCGAACCTCCACTTAAAGGCCCGGTAAAAGACACGGTCTACGATAATATCCAATTGCCGGCTGTGATCCAGGGTTACCGTATTCCTGCACAGGGAACACCAGATTACTATGCCATTTCAATGCTGGGCCAATTGCTTTCCCAGGGGCAGAGTTCACGTTTGTATAAGGCGTTGGTTGATGAGCAACGTAAAGCGGTATTTGTTGGAAGCATTCCTTTACCATTGGAAGATCCCGGGATTTTTATCACCTATGGGATATCCAATTTAAATGTACCCACCGATGCGGTATCCGAAGCCATTGACGTTGAAATAGAGAAGGTTCAGGATAACCTGATCTCCGAACAAGAGTTCCAAAAACTGCGTAACCAGGTGGAAAAAGACTTCATTTCTTCCAATACCACCATGGCACAAATTGCCGAGTCACTGGCTAATTATCACCTTTATTTCGGTGACACCAATCTCATCAATACCCAGTTGGAAAAATACCTGGATGTAACCCGGGAAGACATCCGTCGTGTGGCCAGGCAATACTTTGTGCCAACCAACCGTGTGGAGATGATCTATTTACCTAAAACTGTAAAACCGTAAAAATGCGCACAGTCATCCATAAAAGACTAGCCCTTCTGGTGGCCGTTTTATCCGTCGCTCTTACCCAGATGTTCGGCCAGGATTTCAGGGCTCATGCTCCGGAACCAGGGCCGGCTAAACCCATTGAAATTGCCAAACCGGATCAATTTGCTTTGCCCAACGGCTTGAAGGTTATTCTGGTTGAAAATCATAAAGTGCCTGTCGTTAATTTTCAGATGTTCATCAACCGGGACCCGTTGCTTGAAGGGGAATATGCCGGTTATGCTTCGATGGCCGGAGATCTGTTGGCCACCGGGACGACCACGCGAACCAAAGCGGAGGTCGATGAAGCCATTGATTTTATCGGTGCCACATTGTCCACTTCATCCACCGGAGCCTTCGGAAGCACTCTGACCAAACACATAGAGCCATTTTTGGACGTTTTTGCTGATGTAATCCTCCATCCTGTTTTTCCGGAAGAAGAATTTGAAAAGTTAAAAACACAAACTCTTTCTAACCTGGCCGCAGCGAAAGACGATCCCGGCAGCATTGCTCAAAATGTCTTTTCTAAAGTGAATTTTGGCGCGGATCATCCCTATGGGGAGGTTCAGACGGAAGCATCAACCAACGCCATTACACTGGAAAAATGCAAAGAATACTACCATGATTATTTTAAACCCAATCTGGCTTATCTGGTAGTTGTTGGTGATGCTAATCACGACCAGGTCATGCAGTGGGCTACTCAATATTTCGGTGCGTGGGAGGCAGCCCCGGTACCACGTACGGTCATGCCGGACGTTGAATTGCCTGAGGAGACCAGCATTCAATTTGCCGATAAAACCGGTGCCGTTCAATCGGTTATCCGGGTC
>JAGQXC010000332.1 GCA_020436785.1 Saprospiraceae bacterium
GTTGATCGACCACGCTCGACCAGGTATTTAAACCAGGAATGTTGGACCTGACCAGGACGGCGGCAGACGTGATCCAAACGCTGGTGATGCCGCTTCAAATAGCGGCGAACCATTGAATTTGTTAGCGTTCTCCAACTCATACCGTCAGTTGCTATGCAAAAGATACATTAATTTATTTGAATTAAATCGTACGCAAAGATGACTAACGCTCGTTCAAGATGATAGGGTTTGATTTTTTTAATTAATATTGCAGTCCAAATTTACTTAATACGATGAAACGGATTATCACCTTTACTTTACTCACTTTTACGGTGTCGATGATGACTTCTTGTGTATCCAAAAAGAAGTTCGACGCCCTGACCCAGGAAAAGACCAATCTTGAGCAAAGTCTGGAAGCCAGCCAAACCCAAGTGTCCAAACTGGAAGATGAAAAGTCGACCCTGAGCATGGAGAAAGATAAACTCTCGACGGAAGTCTCCACGTTAAAGCAAGATCTGACCAAGACCCAGCAGGAAGTCTCGGAAGTGAAAACGCAGGTGCAACAGCAAGCATCCAAACTGGACAATCTGGAGTCCAATATCCATGCAGCTTTTGCTCCGATCGAAAAAACGGGATGGAGCATTCACCAGGAAGACGACATGCTTTACATCAGTGTTGAAAATCCGGTCCTTTTCCGGAGTGGATCAGCCTCGGTAAACCGGGATGCCCGCGACATGATCAACGGGATCGCTGACGTCCTGAAAAACAATTCGGATGTACGCATGATTGTAGAAGGACACGCCGACAATAAAAGCATCAGCACGGACCGATATCCCAGCAATTGGGAACTGAGTGCTGCCCGCTCCGCCAGTGTCGTAAAGGCCCTGGTAAAAGCCGGGGTGGACCCGGGTCGCCTGACGGTTGCAGGTCGTGGTGATACCATGCCTGCCACAGAAGCAGGTAATTCCACTACGGAAGCTCGGAAAATGAACCGGAGAACTGAGTTTATTCTGGTTCCTATTATCTCGAAGCTATACGAGATGGACAAAATGTAATCCTTACTTATCCGATTATAACTGAAGGCCGGACGAATTTTTTTCGACGGCCTTTTTATTTTTAGGTTCAAAACCGCGTTGCATGAGTTTGCTCACCATAGGAACGGTCGCATTTGATGACATCGAAACCCCATTTGGCCATGCAGAGAAGGTCGTTGGCGGTGCCTGCACCTACATCAGTTGGGCAGCATCGTATTTTATTCATGACATCAAATTGGTGTCGATTGTTGGGGATGATTTTCCAACGGATGAATTGAAGGCTATGGAAAAGCGCGGCGTGGACCTCACCGGCCTTGAAATCATACCCGGGAAAAAAACTTTTTTCTGGGCAGGCAGGTATCACGCCAACATGAACCAACGCGATACACTAACCACCGACCTGAATGTACTGGCGGAATTTAACCCGGTCCTGCCGGTTAGTTATCGCCGCTGTGAATACGTTATGCTCGGCAACCTCACCCCGGAAATCCAGCTCCAGGTCATCCGGCAACTGGATAATCGACCCAAGCTCATTGCCCTGGACACCATGAACTTCTGGATGGACGTCGCCCTGGACGGTTTGAAATCCGTGTTGCACGAAGTGGACCTGTTGACCATCAACGATGAGGAAGCTAGGCAACTCAGCGGTGAATATTCATTGGTTTTGGCTGCCCAGAAGATCTTCGAAATGGGACCTAAATTCCTGGTGGTTAAAAAAGGTGAACACGGCGCTTTTTTGTTCACCAGGGACCGGATCTTTTATGCCCCAGCGCTCCCGTTGACCGAGGTCAAAGATCCAACCGGAGCCGGAGATACCTTTGCCGGGGGATTTATGGGATACCTGGCGAAAACCGACGACATCTCGTTTGAAAATATGAAACGGGCCATCATTTACGGATCCGCTATGGCCTCTTTCTGTGTGGAAGCTTTCAGCCTGGATCGCTTAAAAACACTTGATGATGGACTCATCACCCAACGGGTAAAGCGGTTTGCCGATTTGGTTCACTTTGATATTTAGCCTTTACCGGAGGCCAACTTTCTCCTGCTTTCCGGCACCCGGCATTTTGTATCTTGCATAATTGAATTAAAAGATAAGACCATGCGATTGACCATTGCTCTGCTGGCCACCTTCTGGCTTGCTTCGGCTCCTGCCCAAACGACATCTTGGCAAATTGAAGTCATGAATAATCTCGATCAACAGGCCCCACACTATCAGGCTACGGCCATGCAGATCTGGAATTATGCAGAGCTAGGCTACCAGGAAACCAAAAGTTCGTCCGCCTTACAGGAATTGCTGCGGGCAGCCGGATTCCAGGTTACCACCGGAGTGGCCGACATTCCGACTGCTTTTGTAGCCACTTTTGGACAGGGTCAACCGGTCATCGGTATCCTGGCGGAGTTTGATGCATTGCCCGGCGTCTCTCAAACCGCCGTTCCATTCCGGCAGGAACGGGAAGACAATACCGCTGGCCACGCCTGTGGCCATCATCTCTTTGGCACCGGATCGGTGGCGGCCGGCATTGCGGTGAAAGAATACATGGAACGTAATGGCCTGCAGGGCACTCTACGCGTCTATGGTACTCCGGCGGAAGAAGGCGGCGGCGGAAAAGTGTATATGGTGCGTGCCGGCTTATTTGACGATGTG
The DNA here is from genome assembly GCA_020436785.1 of Saprospiraceae bacterium. Taxonomy (GTDB): domain Bacteria; phylum Bacteroidota; class Bacteroidia; order Chitinophagales; family Saprospiraceae; genus JAGQXC01. The sequence goes on from JAGQXC010000332.1 coordinate 2,659, forward strand.
GATGCTGTATTACACTGGCATCCCGGCAGCCGCAACAGCGCATCTGCCGCTTCTTCGTTAAGCAATAAATCGGCGAAATTTCGTTTTTATGGCAAGCCATCCCATGCGGCCGCATCGCCGGAACGAGGACGTTCTGCGTTGGATGCCGTCGAAGCCATGGACTATATGGTCAATATGATGCGTGAACACATATCTTCCGAGTCCAGGATCCACTATGTCATCACCCGGGGAGGAGAAGCACCCAATGTGGTCCCGGAATTTGCCGAGGTATTTTATTATTGCCGGCATCCGGATATGGCCATTGTGAAGCAGAACTTCGAATGGCTGGTGGAGGCGGCCGAAGGAGCAGCCAGGGGAACTCAGACCCGCATGGACTATGAAGTCATCCATGGTCTGTACAATTTGCAACCCAATGAAACACTTGCCCACGTGATGTACGACAATCTGACCCGGGTAGGCGGCGTCACTTACGATGCGGAAGAACTTGCCTTTGCAGAAAAAATCCAGGAATCCTTTCCCAATCCTCCGGATCCAGCCACCGCCGCAGTCATCGATCCTTTTCAGGTTATCGAACGGGGGAGCGGAGGCTCTACCGACGTAGGAGACATCAGTTGGGTTGTCCCTACGGCAGGGATGAGCGCAGCAACCTGGGTGCCGGGGACCTCGGCACACAGTTGGCAGGCCGTGGCTTGCGGCGGAACATCCATCGGTGTGAAAGGAATGATGGTGGCAGCAAAAACGTTGGCACTTTCTGCCATTGATTTGTTTCAGGATCAGGAGACTTTGAAAAATGCGAAAGATGAATTGCATAAGCGAACCGGGAATGCCTTTCATTACACTCCATTGATCGGAGACCGAATGCCTCCGCTGGACTACCGAAATAACAAATAGCCTATGACCGGACCGATCCTCACCGACCTCCAACTGGCCAAAGCCAACAAGCAGAAAAAATTTGCGGTCCTGATTGATCCCGACAAATTGCGCTTAAGTCGGATGGAACAGGTTCTGGATTGGGCCATCAAGGCAAACGTGGATTATTTTTTTGTTGGCGGAAGCCTGATCGTCAATGATATGCTCGATCAGTGTTTGTCCCAGATCAAAGAACAATGCAGCATTCCCTTGATTCTTTTCCCTGGCAATTCGTTTCAACTGAGTTACCGGGCTGATGCCATCCTTTTTCTTTCACTGATCTCCGGTCGAAACCCTGAACTATTGATTGGGAAACACGTAATAACCGCACCTTTTCTGAAATTGAGCCCGCTGGAGGTCATTGCCACCGGCTACATCCTGATCGATGGGGGTGTGCCAACGACAGTGAGTTATATGAGCAACACCATTCCGATCCCCCAGAATAAGTCAGACATTGCCCTTTGCACCGCTATGGCCGGAGAAATGTTAGGATTAAAGACCATTTACCTCGATGCCGGAAGCGGCGCAGCGCAGCCGGTAGCCACCGCTATGATTGAAGCGGTGGCCGGCGCCATTGACATACCTCTGATCGTTGGCGGCGGTATCCGAACACCAGAAAAAGCTTACGCCAATGTCAAAGCCGGGGCGGACCTGATTGTCGTGGGGAATGCGATCGAAGAGGACCCTAACCTGATCCTGGAAATTGCCGGTGCCATTCACGAAGCAAACGCCTCTGTATCTAAAACCATGCCCTGAACATGAGCAACCCAAAATGGAAATTTAAGCAGTCCGTCTACGGTGAAGACCTCCGAATGTTTCGTGTTCGCAAAGATGCCTTTTCGGATGGTACCCATGAATTCATTGCTTCGGTGTTGGAAGGGCATGATTCCGCCAACGTGGTCGCTTTAACGGCCGATCTTGAAGTGGTGATGGTTGACATATTCCGATTTGGGTCCCGGGAAAGGTCTCTGGAAATCCCGGGAGGAATGGTTGATGCCGGTGAAGATCCCCTGCATGCTGCCCAACGTGAATTGCGTGAAGAAACGGGATACCAGGCTATCGACTGGTCTTACCTGGGCTACTGTTATTCCAATCCGGTGTTTATGAACTCCAAGGTCCACCATTTCATCGCATACCAGGCACAACCCATCGTTTCCGCTACTCCGGAGGTGGCTGAAGACATCCAGATCCAACGGATACCCTACGACACGCTGGCTGCCCAGGCTTTCCACCTTGTCCGTCATCCGCATACGCTTTCCGCACTAGGCCGGGCGCTATTGCTCAACCCTGAAATACAAGTATGATTGAACAAGGAACCGTCATAAAATCTACCGGCTCCTGGTACAGCATTCGTTTGGATTCCGGTGAACTGCTGGATGCCCGGATAAAAGGTATTTTCCGCCTGCATGATCTGGACCTCACCAATCCGGTTGCCGTCGGTGATAAGGTAGATATTGAACGGGACGCCGATCCCGAAGACGCCATGATCCGTCAGATCCACCCGCGGAGCAATTATGTGGTTCGCCAGTCGCCTCACAACAAGCATCAACTGCATTTACTTGCGGCAAACATCGATCAGGCCTGCCTGCTGGTCACCATTCGCCATCCGAAATTAAAACCTGGATTCATCGACCGGTTCCTGATGATGACCGAGCCCTATGACATTCCGGTGATCCTGGTGTTCAATAAAACCGACCTATACAAGAGACCGGATTTTGAAATTCTGGATTACCTTGAAACTGTTTATTCCTCCATTGGTTACACCGTCGTGCGAACCTCCGCGTTGAACCAAACCGGACTTAACGATTTACGGCAGTTGTTCCAGGGCAAGATCACCATGATTGCCGGCCAATCCGGTGTGGGTAAGACCAGCGTGCTCAATGCCATGCTTCCGGATCTGGGATTGCGGACGCAAGCGCTGTCTGATTTTTCCGGTAAAGGCCAGCATACCACCACATTTGCGGAAATGTTCGGCATGGATTCCGACAGCTACATTATTGATACGCCCGGCATCAAAACCCTGGCGTTCAATCACCTGGAATTGCTAGACGTCGCCCATAATTTCCGGGAGATTTTTGCAGAATCGCCTCATTGCAAATTCAGCAACTGCCTGCACCGCGGTGAACCGAATTGCGCCGTTGCACAAGCGGTGGAAGATGGGCTCATCAGTGAGATCCGGTACGCCAACTACCTCGATCTGCTCAGTGAAGTGGAAGAGCAAAATTATTGGGAACGAAAAAAGGATGTTTGACCCGCTCAATTCTTCTCCTTGGCAAATACTTTGAAGAGCAATGATGTGTCCATGTTTTTGCTCTTGCCGAGGATCATGCCATCCTTCACCGTAAGATTGGCGTCGTTAGATTGTCCTAGTCGAAACTGGAAAAAGGCCACCGCTGCATAGGCATCCGGATGTGGTTCCCATTCCAGGACCTTTTGGGCGAGTCCCAAACCATCCTGAAATACCGGTTTGTCGGTATCAAAATCCTGGAACTGCA
>JAGQXC010000333.1 GCA_020436785.1 Saprospiraceae bacterium
GAATGGATTGCCCGCACAGGCAACTTCTTATTGGACCGTCCGCTGTCCGACGACTGTTACACCATTTCCAACAATTTCATCAAGGTTAATAAACAAAACTCCGGAGAACGCTGTGTGACGGTAGCGGTGCATGAACCAGAGCGGGCCAAACAAGTGGTTCGCATACATCCCAATCCGACCAGTGGGCAACTGGAATTGAATCTTTTGGATCCTGCATTAAAGGACGATTTGACCCGGATCGAAGTCCTGGATATTTTAGGCCGCGCCCTGCAATCCTGGTCCTGGCAGAAAGGAGATGGCCGGCTCCGGCTGGACCTCTCGGCCTTTCCGCCTGGTAATTACTGGTTGCGATTGGAGTCACATCGGAATACGTGGGTGATGAAGGTTCAGGTAATCAGGTAATAGAAGAGGTGTCAAAGGTGTCAGAGGTGACAGAGGTGTCAAAGGTGGCTTAAATACGACCAACCATAAAAAAAGCGCTGCCTCTCGACAACGCTTTGATATTCTTTAATTGGATTCCGGATGGGACCGGATCATTGATCGGTTTTCTTGATGAATTTCTTTTCCTTGATACGGCTTTTCTTACCGGACAAGTTACGCAGGTAATACAGCCGGGAACGGCGTACCTTACCAAACTTCACGACTTCAATCTCGGTGATATTGGGTGATGCATAGGGGAAAATACGCTCTACCCCAATGCCGTTGGAGACTTTGCGAACCGTAAAGGTCTTGGTACCTCCTTCTCCGCTGATCTGAATGACATCACCTCTGAATTTCTGGATACGTTCTTTGTCCCCTTCAATGATCTTATAACTGACAATGATGTTATCGCCGGATTTAAACGCAGGATAATTCTTCTCCTGATTTAATTGTTGATGCACAAACTGTACGTAATCCATGATTCATTCTTTTAAAGAGCGGCAAAGATACAATTCTCTCTGATATTTAGCAGGTAAATTATTGAATATTTTTAACGTACAACGGTGGCGAATCCTTTCACTTCATGCGCTTTTCCCCGCGGATCGGTAAAACGGACCAGGCACACATAGACGCCGTTAGGCGCCGCATCGCCGACATTGTTCATCTGACCATTCCAACCCTGGTAGGGGTCCGTGGTCTCAAAGACTTTTTGCCCCCACCGGTTCCAGATGCTGAAGGTGTAATTGAACATCCAGTCCGTATTGCCCTGGCCTATGTAAATCTCGTTCTTACCATCGCCGTTGGGTGTAAAGGCATTCGGTAAAAAATACCGGACGATTGGTTTGACATCAATGACTGCGGTCGCTGTATCGGTGCATCCCGACGGATGGATGACGATCTGGCGAACGGTATAGGAACCGGTATCCTGAAAGGTATAGGATGGACTGGACTGGATGGAAGTTCCTTCAATCCCGAATTGCCACAACCAGCGGCTAGCCCGCTTGGATTCGTCGGAGAATACCACGGTGGGTTCCAGGTTGGAAGGTTCATTGGGATTGTATTTGAATCCGGCCTCCGGGGATTCCCGCACCACGATCCAGTCTTTCCAGGTTTGTTCGGTCTTGCACCCAATGGGTGAAATCAGTTGCAGGCTGACATCAAAGGTTCCCGGCAGATCGTAGACATGATAGGGACTGATGTCATGACCCATGGTGCCATCGCCGAAATCCCAGTTGATCTCATACGTCGAATCCACCGGCACGGAGAGGTTGTTGAAAAATATGTTGCCTGGAACGCATCCCAGATAGGAACTCGGTTCAACCGCCAGATACCGGGGCACGGGGTAATAGGGCAAATCCTTGGTAATCGTTTCCCGGCACTGGTTGGCGTCCACCACTGTCAGGGACACCGGATGGGTTCCCGGAACCGGATAGGTGTATCTCGGGTTCTTCTGACTGCTGGTACCACCTTCTCCGAAGGCCCAGGACCACCGTTGGAGCCCTCCCGCAGCCCCGGTGGTGGACAGGTCCTTGAAAACCGTTTCTCCGGCAATACAGGTATCGTATGCAAAGGAAAAATCGGCTTTAAGATCCGGATAGACGTTGACCATGAGGTCGAGGGAGTCCGAACATTTGGATCCCCGGTTGAGAACCATTTTACCCTGGTAGTGTCCTAATCCGGGAAAAGTAAAGGAGGCGTTTTTATCGGTATTACGCACCTTCTGACCGTTGATATTGAACTCCCAGGTATAGGTGTTGATGTACTTCTCCTGATAGGAATTGTTGAGAAAATCCACCTGGAAACTCCCGCAGGAGTTGATGACATAGTTTCGCTGGATGACGGTATCGGCTTCCACGGCCGCTTTAACCAGGTTCTGGCACTGGGTCACATTGAATTGAAAATCGCGCCGGATGGCTCCGATGCGTACTCCATTGCGGTATTCGGTCACGCATACGCCCACAACAAACTGGCCAAATATGTCCGGTTTTCCGGTGATCAGTCCCGTATTCGGATCGATCGAAACGACCGGACTCCCTCCCATCGGAGCAGTCACATTATAAAGCGGATTAAATACCACGTTGGTAAACGGAGGCAGGCACCGTGCAGGATCCGGCTTAACCCCATCGCAATCCGATTCCAATCCCGGGAATCCGGCGGAACCGGCCCTTCCTCCCCCGGCAAGGGGCGTACAGAATTCATACACCAACTGATCGCCGTCCCGGTCCGTGGCGGAATGATCAAAATTGATGTCTTCATTGACGCAAACCACAATGGGTGGAAAGCTTTTAAATGCCGGACTGTTGTTGCAAAATTTTTGCGCCGGCGCGGTAATCTCCACAATGTACGTCGCTCCGTAAGCGCCCGGATTGTTGATGTTGGCTATGGTTTCATTGCGGCAACAGCGCTGGTAGGAAATGAAATAGCTGCCTTCAAATATCGGCAGGGTGATGGTAAAGGAATAAGATGTTTTTTCCACGCATACGTTGGGCGGGATGACGATACAGGCATCGTCCTCCGGTTCGATGCGGGTAATGCCTCCTCGACGGACCACCTCGGACCGGACGAATGTATAGTTCAGGCTATCCCAACGGAATATCCCGAAGATGCCGTTATCATCAAATGGGGCCGCATTGGCGGCGTTGCAATCCCGGTAGATGTTCATGGTGA
>JAGQXC010000334.1 GCA_020436785.1 Saprospiraceae bacterium
ATCGAGCCAAGTGATGCTTCTAAGGGAATTTGCACCTCACCAAATTCCAAGATAAATTCTGAACCGGTGTAGGAGGACTGACTTAGATTTAGCGCAAAGAGCGGACGTTCGCTCCATCCGGACACCAGGTTTCCAATGGATTTATTATTAAATGCTGACAATATAATCATTAAATTGGCTAAACCAATGGCGGAAATTATTTGCATTTTTTGCAGGCGTGGATGGCGGTCTTTACCCACAATGTAGCGAATTCGTTGCTCCAGGTAAGAAGCAAATCCATTTGCCATTGGGCGGTATTTTGTTCTATGATATTTAGCCAGTTGGTTGAAATAATCTGCAGGTGCCACGTGTTGCAGTATCCGGCCGTCAACCTGAAGTTCGTGAACCAATTGGATTTCCCGGTGCAATTGGTAAATTGATGGATGAAACCATAAAAATATCCTCGCCAGGGAAAACAATAAATTATCCATTCCAAGACCGAGACGTTGATGAAATTGTTCGTGTTCGGCGATGGAAGCATCCCGCGGATCGTAGTCAGGTCTATACCAGAAAATGTAATGGCTAAAGTTGGAGGCTTTAGGAAAACGTGGATTAAACAGATAATTATTATTTGGTGCATTGGTTACAGACTGTGAAGTATGGACCAGACGGAAAAGTGTTAAGAGTTTATACGCCAGCAAGCCTGTTGCCAAGGCACATCCCGCGATCCAAAGCATGAAGATTATCTGCGATACGGACCAGGAAGGTGCCTGGATGGGGGGTGACCAGGTCAAAATGGATGGTGCGGCAAGCGGCATGTTAGAGAGATCAACTCCTGAGGCATTGGTTATCGTTCTGACTGGATGATTGTCTTCAGGAAAAATTTCAATCCGTAGGAGGGGAATTAAAAAAGTGAGAAATAAACCGGTCAACAGGAGGATGCGATTAATGTTGGGAGAGGGAACCGGCTTCAAGACGAGCCGGTAGAGGATATGGAAAAGGCCCAGCCAGATGGAGGCAAGGACAAGGTGAACGAAGGTGGCAGTCATGGGATTTATTTTTTCAGCTTACGAATGATTTCTTCCAAATTTTCAGGGTCGAGCGATTCTTCGTCCAAAAAGAAGGACATCAATGCTTCAGGGGACCGGTCGAAATAATGATTAAATAATCGTTCAAAGGACCATTTTCGGTATTGTTTCTTTTGCAGGATGGGATGGTATTGATGGGTATTGCCATAGGCGGTATGACCGATAAGCCCCTCGGATTCCAGTTTTCTTACGATGGACGAAACGGTGTTGTAAGGAGGCGGGGGAGGATCCATTTCCGCAAGGATGTCTTTAACGAATGCCTTCTGGAGCTTCCAAAGGATACGCATTACTTCTTCTTCGCGGGGGTTAAGGATTGTTTGCATCGAGTATGCTTTTAATGAGTTAACGAACCCAATATAACTATTATTTCGTTGAATAACTAAATAATAGTTCAAATGGTGGGACTACCGCAGGAGGCCATACGATTTTATTCCCCTGTGCCTATTTCTCCCGAAAATCCCTAATTTTGCCCCGCTAAAACAAACCGTACGATGGGACGTATTTTTGAAGTTCGCAAGCACTCCATGTTTGCCCGCTATGACCGGATGGCCAAGCAATTTACCCGCATTGGCAAGGAGATCGCCATTGCCGTCAAAGCAGGGGGACCGGATCCGGATTCAAATCCTGCGCTGCGCCGGGTGATGCAAAATGCGAAAGGGGTTAATATGCCTAAAGATAAGGTGGAAGCAGCCATCAAACGGGCGATGGGCCGGGATATGTCGGACTATGAAGAAGTACTTTACGAAGGGTATGCGCCTCATGGTGTAGCGGTTCTGATTGAGACGGCAACCGACAACATCACCCGGACGGTGGCCAATGTGCGGGCCATCTTCAACAAATACAACGGAAGCCTCAGCACCGCCGGAAGTGTGAGTTTTCAATTTAAGCGGATGGGTGTTTTCAAACTGGCCCCTGCCGGCCTTAATGTCGAAGAATTGGAACTGGAGTTGATCGATTTTGGCCTGGAAGAAATGGGAGAAGGAACCGGTGAAGAAGGGGAGGAGATCCTGGTGATCCGGGTACCTTTCGTTGAGTTTGGCAACATGCAGCACGCACTGGAAGATAAAGGACTTAAAGTCATCAGTTCGGAACTGGAATGGATCCCGTTGAATCTGGTTAAAGTTGCGGAAGAGGAAGAACAGGAAGTCCTCAAATTAATTGGCAAACTGGAAGAGGACGAAGATGTCCAGAAGGTATTTTATAACCTGGAGTAATCTTACCGGGG
>JAGQXC010000335.1 GCA_020436785.1 Saprospiraceae bacterium
AAGGCCTTTTCTTTATGAACACTTTAATTACCGCAACATCATTAATAATCGGATCATACATAATGATATCAGCTACCCACTGATGGATGAAAGGTATCAATACGGCAATGAAATCGGAAATTCAGCCCTAAAAATGTCTGAACCCGATGCTCAGGTGATTAAAAAATTGGAAAACCAAATGGCATCCGTCATCAGCCATCTTTCCTACCTCAATGCACAATCGTACGGGATCCATGATTACATTAATCGGATCATCACTGCAATTGACCGCGAATTAAATAAATCCTAATGATGGCAACGGACGGTTTTCCGCCGCAATCGACCACTGAACCATCAAGCATAATATTGTACCTTTCGCCGGTGGATTAGGGATAATGACCTGAATCCTTAATTCTCCTTTCTATGAAATGGTTGGAACGCGTACTATCAAATCAACGAAAATCGAGACTACCCCTAAAAGCCGAGTTGCAACGCAAGTCCATCCACGTTCTGATGGCTCTGGTCCTGCTGGTCCTGCATCAAACCTGTAGCCGGTCATTCATCGTCGGCCTCATGGTTACGCTTTCCATCCTGGCAGGTCTGTTTGAATGGCTGCGAATCCAAGCCAATCCTCTGGCCATCCGCCTGCAACAACAATTTGCCTTTCTCATGCGACCTATGGAACTGGAGAGTTCGGTAAATCGCATTCATCTCATCGGAGCGACCTGGGTACTGTGGTCCCTGGCATTATTAACCTGGTTATTTCCCATGAATATGGTCATCAGTTGTTATGCCATGTTCTTGATCGCCGATGGTATGGCGGCCATTTTTGGTAAATGGTTGGGTACCCATAACTGGCCAAACAGTAAAAAGACTTTTGAAGGCTCCCTGGCTTTTTTTCTAAGCGGATTGGCCACATTAGCATTCTTTCAGGCCAATTTGCTCGTAGCGTGCATCGCGGTATTACTTGCCGCCCTGGCCGAAATTCCGGAAAAACCATTCGATGATAATTTCCGGGTCCCTTTGGTGGCCACCACCGTCTATTTTGTAGCGGAGCGACTCCTGGGATAAGCAAAAATTTGCCCAGCCATTTAGCTACGGAACTCATTACCCCATCATCCTCGTATACATTTTATCCTTCGTATTTATCTTTCCAAGCAACGTAATCAAAGCTTGCGTAACTTGGTAATAAGCTTCATGAGATCATGGTTAATTATAATCCAACTCCAAAAAGAAAAGACATCATCACGATTGAATCGCTGGAGATGTTTGAGCGGTTGATCAACCGGGATTCGACCCCTTTTGACATTGATTTAATGGTCATGCCCGGAACCCTGGAAGAAAAGCATAAAAATTGTGAAACCATTCCCGCCCTCCGGCGGCAATTTAATCTGGTCTACCTGTTGCTGGAGGGAGAACATGATGTAAAACTAGGAGCGGAACATCTGCAATTAAACCCCAATGACCTGGTTATCGTACCGGAAAATATGCTTTATGCCAGTGATCATATTAAAAACTGCAGAGGTTATTGCATCCATTTTAAAACGGAATTTCTAAAACCGCTTTTATCCCGGCCATTGACCGAGGAGTTTCCTTATTTTTATTTTGATGCTCCCCGCATTATTAATTTAAATCCGGAGGAAAGCGGACCGATCCAGGTGGCATTTAAGAATATCATAGAGGAATACCATCGCTATTCATCTGAAAAGCTACCGATTATCAATAACCTCGTGTTTATCTTACTGTTGAGGATTCGTGAAATCTATGGTAAACGGGTGATTGAATTAAAAGCTACGGCAACGCGAGGAGAGCAGTTGGCCAATCGATTCAAGTTATTGGTTGAGCGCTATTTTATCGAAAAGCGGACGGTGATGGAATATGCGGAGATGTTACACATTTCTTCCAGACACCTGGCCGAAGTGGTGAGTGAAACGTTCGGCCGTTCTCCCCTGCAGATCATTCACGATCTGTTATTGCTTGAGGCGAAAGTTCAGTTGGGTTCATCGGATAGATCCATTTCCGAAATCGCCTATCTGTTAAAATTCGAAGACCAATCCCACTTTACCCATTTTATTAAGAAACGTACCGGATATGCACCCCAGGAATTGCGTAAGAAACTCTGATTTATACACATCTTCCCGAATTTTCTACAATTCCACAAGGCCGTGATTGTTTTGATTTGCTGAAATAAAACATCATTGCAATGGAAGCAGTAAAAACCAAATCCAAAATGGCTGAATGGAAAAATTTCGGAACACCCGATGAGGTCCGCGAATTTCCGAAAGGAAAACTTGAATTGATCAATGTTGGGGGAGCCACCATCGGACGTGGCATCTTTGAACCCGGCTGGCATTGGGCGAAATCCGTCCAGCCGATCGTACAAACCCATAGCTGTGAAGCGCCTCATTTTCAATACCACGTATCCGGTATCCTGCACGTTGTGATGGACGACGGTATCGAATTTGACTGCTATCCCGGGGATGTATCCATTCTCCCTTCGGGCCATGATGCCTGGACGGTCGGAGATGAACCGGCGGTGGTCATTGACTTTCAGGGCATGATCGACTATGCCAAACATTTGTGATCAGAAACCGACAATTCAATAAAAAGAGGATTTCTTGTTGATGTCAGGAAATCCTTTTTTGTTCATGGTATGTCCAGGGTGATTTTCTTCCATGAATACCAACAACCAGTATTGATCGGATCAAGCTATAAATCAAAAAGCCCGGGACTGTCTGCAGCCCGGGCCAGGTATCTTGACAATAATCTTTTGCATCAAGTTTGGGACATACCCCAGCTCCAACCAAGAGGTGTTTTCTCAAGCTTGTATTTACCTGCCTTAATGGTCACCGAATACTGCTTTCCTGCATGCGTAATGACGGTCGAGAAATTTTCCCCTACGACAAACCGGTCGCCGGAAAAGAAATATTTTATTGTTCCGAAATTCAACGACGAATGAATAAACATGATGTTCGTAATGTGGCCATTTTCTGCCGTCAAATCCGCAACGGCCCGGTTGCCTTCCAGTTCACCTTGCAGCGATGCCCCGGAATCGATACGACAAATACCCAAATTCGTACAACCTCTGCTTTTGCGCCCAAACTCCACTTCCACGCGGATCACCACGCCATTGTCCTTTTTTGCCTGGACAGGTAGATCTTTCGCTGTTGAAAACGCCGGGGAATCCCAACTGCTAACACCGCACAACAAGGGAAGGAGCAGACCAAGAATAATTGGTTTCATGGCTTGATATTTTTTGTGGTCGAATGCGAGTATAAACTCAATAACCTGTACAAATCTACCGGGGAATCCATAACCAAAAAATCACCCAAAAGGGTGAAAATGGGTCTAAATGTGCGGGTTAATCCCAACGATGCGTTATCTGTATCTTATCAGCTGGTCAGGTAGCCAATTTTAGTATCTTCAAACAAATCTCCTTGCTTTACTCATGAAGTTGATCGAGTTATCCGTACTAACACCTGCACAAAAAGAACAGATCATCGCTCTGTGGAACCAGGAATACCCGGCTAAAATCATGCTGTCAGGCCTGGCTGATTTTGATCAATACCTTAGTGCACTGCAAGATCTTAATCACATCGTGCTGATCGATCGCCACCAGGTGATCAAGGGTTGGCTGGCTTATTTTTCCCGCGAGGGCGAGCAGTGGTTTGCCATTCTGCTGGATGCATCCATACAGGGTCAGGGCTGGGGAACGCAGATCCTCGATCTTGCAAAAAAGCGGAATTTGGAATTGCACGGATGGGTCATCCCGGACGACCAGGAATTAAAACAAAATGGGGAAATCTATCGATCGCCGCTTGGATTTTATGTCCGGAATAAATTTTCTGTGTTTGCTGGTATTCAGTCTATTAAAAATGATACGCGGAGCATTAAAATATCCTGGTACAAAAACAAAACGGAGTAGGGGTAGAGTGCTTATCATGCTGGCATAAGAGGCTCAATGCGTCACAATGATTTAGCAATTTTCTAACTTAGAGCAATGAAAACGCTGACCCGAACTGTCCTCTTCCTGCTTTTGATTTTTACAGCCTGCCGGCAAGAAGTGAACCGGTTTGCCTATGTGAAAGGCAAGTCTATTTATGGACCCGACGGCAACGAATTACATCTAACCGGGGTCAACCTGGGCAATTGGCTGTTGCCGGAAGGGTATATGTTTAAATTGAGTCAATGCAGTTCACCCCGCAAGATCGACCAGGCCATCCGCGAGTTGATCGGCAACAGTGCGACGACAGCATTCTGGGATGATTACCTGGAACATTACATCACCGAACCGGACATTCAATGGCTGGCGGAATCCGGTGCCAACATCATTCGGTTGCCCTTTGACTACCGGATGTTGACCCACGATGATTTTCTCGGACGGGACCTGCAGGGTTATACCTATCTGGATCGAGCCATTGACTGGTGCGGGAAATACGACATTTATGTGCTGCTCGATATGCACGCCGCTCCGGGCGGACAAACCGGAGACAACATCGATGACAGCGACGGTTATCCCTGGCTGATGGTGGATGAAGGCATGCAACAGGAAGTTTGTGACCTGTGGCAGGACATTGCCCGGCGGTATGCTACCAATCCCACCGTCATCGGTTATAATTTACTCAATGAACCCATCCCCCATTATTTTGCCGGTGACAGTCTGAAGCCTTACCTGGAACCGTTGTACCAACGCATCACTTCTGCCATCCGGGAGGTCGATCCCAATCACATTGTTTTTCTGGGAGGTGCCGTTTGGGAGACCGATTTTTCGGTCTTTCATGAACCGTTTGACTCGAACCTGGCGTACACGTTCCATAAATACTGGATGCCGCCGGAACAAAACCAAATCCAGGAATACGTTGACTTTCGGGATAAATACAACGTACCTATCCTGATGGGGGAAAGTGGCGAAAACGACGATGCCTGGGTGCAGGCATTCCGTGAATTGCTTGATGAAAATAAAATCCACTGGACCTTCTGGCCTTATAAGAAAATGGACAATACCCGCGGACCGATGAATTTCCCTAAACCGGAAGGCTACGATCATTTTGTCGCTTATGCCGAGAGTGACCGGCAATCTTTCGGACAGATCCGTCTGCTGAAAGACAGTCTGCCAGGGATCCAACCGGAAGCAATTAAATCCGTATTGAACCAGTTTGTTGAAAACAGTAAATTTGAAAATTGTTTTCCCAATCCTGGTTATTGTGCGGCGTTGGGTTTTAAATAGTCTTTACTTTTCCCAAGCTTCTGCGACTTGTACCCTGAACCTTATGCAATTGGGAGGCAAGTTTCAACTTCCGGTACAAATTGGAGGTAAATAAACCGATGGACGAATGAAATACCACCTGCAGCTCCTGATCGAAGCGCTACAACAAGAATGTGACCGGCTGGAAGCAGAAATGAAGGTTTACATCGACCACTGGGAATTCTCAGAGGCCGGGGTTTTAAAAAACGCCTGGTTGTACACCCGGGATAAATTACGCATTCTGCGCCAACTGGAAAATCCCCATTATGAGGAAATTTTGCACTTGAAAAATAACATCCGGGATTTGAAACAAAAACTGGACAACCAGGTAATGTCCGATCCCAGCATCAATAAAATCCTGGACCGCATTGGCAGGAATTACCGCAAAATAGATCAGTTGGAATTACAGAAAAAGAAACCATTCATTGATGGAGATGTCTTGTTGTCCTTCCTGGATAAATTAGCCAATTGGGAAATACACGATTTCGATCTGGAAATTGAGGAGGAATATCTAATACAAGTTACCAGGATTGAAAACAGCTTAAAAATCGACCTTCGCTTGCAGGATCAAAAACCACTCGATTACTCCATTTCGGATCAGGGAATTGCCGTCCTAAAGCAAATGAACTTTTGCTATCTTTTCACTCAGCCTGGAAAATAATCCAGCCATTTGTGCATACGAAACATTTACCCATACTGGAAATGCTGGCCAGAATCACCTTCGATGTTTTCCATGTGCCTGCCAACTGTTCTGCCAGGATACGTTACTGATACCTATTTTACCAAGCATTGATCGCAAACAATTGCTCTCCAAATGAGTTTGAAATTGGGAAGTGCGTAATCCATATGCTACCAACCATGGTGGTCTTGGCATTTTAAAAGAATGCTTTTAATAAATGAAAAAACTGTTTTATTCTTTCAATGAACTGCTGGCCAGTTTCTGGTTCATACCAGCCCTGATCATCTTAGCAAGCGTACTCATTGCCATGGGAACCGTTTATCTCGATGGCATCCTGTCCATTGAACCCACAGGCATTTCGCGCTTTTTCTTCGTGCATTCGGCAGATTCTGCCCGCACCATTCTTTCCACGATTTCCGGTGCCATGATCGGGGTGGCCGGTACGGTTTTCTCAGTCACCCTGGTTGCTTTAACGCTGGCTTCCTCCCAATTCGGTTCACGCTTGATCCGTAACTTCATGTATGTCCGCCTGAACCAA
This sequence comes from Saprospiraceae bacterium, assembly GCA_020436785.1. GTDB lineage: Bacteria > Bacteroidota > Bacteroidia > Chitinophagales > Saprospiraceae > JAGQXC01. The sequence goes on from JAGQXC010000335.1 coordinate 6,442, forward strand.
ATCGTATTAGGGTCCTATGTATCCACTTACCTGTACTGTTTGATCGTCATGAATACCATCAATGGCAGCGAGGACCAGGGATTTATCCCTACCCTGTCCATTTTTCTGGCCATTGTGGCAGCCATCGTCAACATCCTCTTATTGATCGTATTTATCCACCGGATAGCCATCAGCATTCAGGCCGATAAAGTGATCTTTGACATATCTGAAATGCTGACCGAACACGTAACCCGCTTATATCCAAAAAAGATGCAGAAAAGTGATTATGAAGCCAACGGAAACGATGTGGAGAAACAAATCAAAAAATATTCGCACCAAACGGTGGTCCATGCACCAAAAAACGGATACCTGCAATACGTGGATAAGGATTCACTGGTCGGTCTGATGTCCAAAGCGGACTGTCTGCTGGAATTAAAAAGCCGGCCGGGAGATCATCTGATTGAAGATTACGCGATGGGCATGCTTTATCACCAGGAGCAAGACATTAAAAACCTGTTGGAGAAAATCCAAAATCAGTTTATCATCGGCAAAACCAGAACCTCCCAGCAGGACCTCGAATTTTCCATTCATCAAATGGTGGAGATTGCCGCCCGGGCATTGTCTCCGGGCATCAATGACCCATTTACGGCCATGTCATGCATTGATAATCTGACCTCCATTCTGTCGTACCTGTCCCAGGTCGATTTTGGCAACAAGTTTCAGGCGGATGAAAAAAACAAGCTGTGTCTGATCTCTGACGTGGTCAATTTTGAAGGTTTACTGAACGCTTCATTCAATCAGATCAGACAATATTCCGGGGGCAGTCCGGCCGTGATCATCCGTCTGATGGAAGGATTGATCACTATACACCACTTTGCACAAAAAGTAAGTTATAAAAAGGCGGTTATTAAACATGCGGTCATGGTTTTAAACGCCGGCAGGTCGAACATTGCCGAAGCCCATGACCTCAAGGATCTGGAAGACCGGGCAGAGCAAATCATCCCTGCCGGTTAGCCTCGCCCGGAATGGCTAACTTTTTGTATCTTCAGGTTTCAAGCCCACCAGGACGCTGCGCTATTTTGAATAGGTAAGTGAACCATCAGGAAGGTCCTTTGACCACCCAAACAAAATGACCGACGTATGACACCGCGCAGTTACTTTCTGGATCATTTACGCACCTTCATGGTTTTTCTGGTTGTACTCACCCATGCCGGCATGACTTATGAGCGTGGTTTTGATGCATTTTGGATCGTGAACGACCCGGCTAAATGGAATGGTATTGCTTTGATCCGTTTATACCTGGACGTCTTCGTGATGGCTACGTTGTTTTTTATTGCGGGCTATTTTGTACCGCTTTCTCTGGGAAGGCGCAGCAACCGGGATTTTATCCGGGCTAAATTTCACCGGATTATCATTCCCTGGCTGGTGGCTGTATTTACCTTAATTCCTGCTTATAAATTTATTTACCTGTATTCCAGGAATCTGCCCCAGGAGCCCTGGTTTACTTATTTTCATTTTTTTCGTTATTCCGCCGGTGATGCCGCTTACTTTCCACACAATCCTACCCAAAGCTGGTTGTGGTTTTTACCCGTATTATTTCTATTTCAGTTGATTTATCTGGCAATGTACCGCGCCAATTGGATAAAGCGCAAAATAACCGTCCCCGTGGGATTGGCCGGTATCCTGGTCCTGGGAATTATTTATTCCATGTTTATTTCCTTAATCGGTTCGACAGGTTGGACCCACAGCGCATTCTTTGACTTTCAGCGGGAGCGTTTAATCGTGTATTTCCTGGTTTTTATGTTGGGTTCGATCTATTACCAGCAGCAGGCTTTCTCGAACAATCAGCGCCAAAAGAAGCTGTTCGTCCTGGCAAACATTGCCATCGGTTTTTCCCTGGCCCTGTATACCATGTTTGCATTAAATCTTTTTGGGAACCTGGTGAATCCCGGGGAAGCTTACTATTTTTTATCACCCGGATTGGACCGGTTGGTCTATTATACCTCCATGCTCCTCACCATGCTTTGTTTTCTACAAATATTCCTCTACAGCTTTCATCGTACGCTTGACCGCCCCATCCGCATCATGGAGGTGCTCAATCCAAATTCGTACTACGTTTACCTGATCCATATGATCATCCTTGGATTGATTGCGGTGCTGCTTTTACCAGTGGGAATCCCGGCGGTGTTCAAATACTTATTGCTCACCGTACTGACCTTCTTCATCTCTCATGGTTTGGTCTACGCCGTCCGCAAGGGGTTAAAAAACCGGATTCCACCCTGGATGGATTGGGTAGTACTGGGAGCTTTGTTGATGATTTCCGCAACGGCATTGGTCAATGATAAGACTTCGGACTGGGTCGCCGAATCGGTCAACCTGCCGGACATCAATTTGCACGAAGCAGCGATACGCAATGACACCAACGCCATCAAGCAAGCCATTTCGAAGGGAATGCCATTGGATGTCGTGGATCCCGCCAGCGGATCGAGTCCACTGATGACGGCGATTGTTTTTGATCAACAGGAGGCTGCCGTCGCGCTGATCGATGCAGGTGCAAATGTAGACTTCCAGGATTACGGTGGATCCACACCGTTGCATGCAGCTGCTTATTTTTGCCGTCCCCGGTTGGTGCAATATCTTCTTGATCATGGCGCCGACCCCACCCTCCGGAGTAAGGATGGATTAACACCACGGGATGTAGTTTCCGGGTCCTTTGAAGAAGCAAAACCGGGTTATGATAAGTTCCGGGAGTCGCTTGGACCATTGGGCCTGAAGCTGGATGACGATTACCTGGAGCGGAC
>JAGQXC010000336.1 GCA_020436785.1 Saprospiraceae bacterium
GGTGTTTCAGGAGCGTTACCTGCCGGCATTGTTGCCGGTGCTTTTAATACTTCCAATGGGTCAATAACCCTGACAGGTTCTGCTTCGGTGGCAAATTACCAGACTGCCTTACGACAAATTACCTACATCAATACCAGCGACAATCCGATTCCTGCTACGCGGACAGTGAGTTTTACAATAAATGACGGAGACCTGAATAGTAATACGGTAGTCCGGGATGTCAACGTTATTCCAGTCAATGACTGTCCGGTTGCTGTTGACGACGATTTCATGACGGATGAACATACAACCACTTCTTCCGGTAACGTATTGGTAAATGACACCGATGTGGAATTGAACATGCTTGCCGTATCACAAGTCAACGGATCTGCCGCATCGGTAGATATGTCAATCAACCTGGGTTCTGGCGCCATACTGACCCAAAACAACAATGGCAGTTTCTCCTACAATCCCAACGGTCAGTTTGAGACGCTTGCCCAGGGCGAGATGGCTATGGATTCCTGGACATACAGTGTCACTGATGGAGATATGTCTTGCAATGACAATGGTATGGTCAGTATGACCATTCAAGGGGTTAATGATCCTCCGGTCGCGGTGGCTGACAACTACACGATGGTGCCCCAGTCTTCACCTTTTACGACCAGTGCACCAGGACTATTGATGAACGATACGGATATCGATAATGGCGCTACAATAACGGTTGCTGAGGTCAATGGCCAGGCTGCCAACGTAGGCGTTCAAATCACCCTGGCATCCGGAGCCAAACTTACCGTGAATGCCGATGGCAGTTTTACGTTTAATGCCACTTGTGCATCCAGTGCCATTGACTCCTTTTACTATAAAGTGAAAGACGAGCACAATGCGATTTCTCTGGATTCGGCGGTCGTCTATTTAAATATTACCCTGGAATACGTCTTTGTCGATGACAATGGTGATCCAATGAATGGTGATGGCAGTTATGGCAATCCCTATGCAACGATTCCACAAGCCATTACGGCCTCCAGTGCGGGTGGTTACATTTTTCTTTTTGCCGGGACATATACAGCCGGCGGCACCTTATTAGATAACCAAAAATTGATTGGTGAAGGGGTAGCCTGGAATTGTCCTATCGATGGTAGCCTGATTCAAAATGCCGGTACCGCGCCGGTTATCAATGCCGCAATACTGCTGGGGATGAATGATACGATCACAGGTGTGGTATTTGGCAGTGTGGCCAGCACGGCGCTGAATGGCTCCACGGTAGGCAATTTGCAAATCAAAAATTCTTCCATCAATAATTCGATGGGCGGAGGTATGATGATTACCGGCTCGGGAAATCTGGATGTCACCTTCTCGGGCATTACCAGTTCCGGAGGAGTCGCCGGCATCAGCCTGACTTCCTGTTCCGGTTCATTTACCGGCGGATTTGGCAGCCTGGCCAATGCTTCGGGTGCTGTGGTTAACATCACCGGAGGAACATTAGGCCTGACCTACTTTGGAAGCATCACCCAATCCAATAACTTTGCTGCTGTTAATGTACAGAACCATACGACCGGGGTAGTCACGTTATCCGGTACCATCAACGCCACCAACGGTACAGGCATTCAATTCAATAATGCCGACGGCTCTCAGTATAATTTAAACGGAACAGTCACCCTTAACGGGGGAGACGCCGGGGTGGATATTCTTAATGGCAGTTCTGCTTCCTTTACCTTTGGAACCTTGAACATTACCAGTCCAACCGGCACAGCATTTAAAATTGACAACAGTTCCGCCTTTGTTACCGTAAGTGGAGGGACCATTGTGCAAAATAATAACGCCCGCGGAATCGATATTACATCAAACAGTACGCTGGTCAATATCGGTGCCACCCTGACCTTCAATACCCAGGGCTCTACCGCACTCAATGCAACCGGCGGAGGTTCACTGAAAATAACAAGCTCCACCAATACCATCGGAGCAACCACCGCACTGACCAAAATGGCTGTAAATATTGTCGGCACCACCATTCATACGGATGGTATTAAGTTCCAGTCGATCTCGGTCAATCAAGGATCGACCGGTAGTGACGTCACAGCCATTAACCTCAATAATACCGGTTCCGGCCCATTTTCGGTTACCGGTACCGGAGCCGCCAATTCGGGAGGCACGATTCAGAACATTACCGATGCGGATGGGATACGTTTGGGCAATACCGGGGGGCTGGTCAGTTTAAGTTACATGAACATTCAGGACATCGGAGCAAGTTCGGATGCCTCAGATGCCCTCGAGACCCTCAGCAGCATCGACGGCATTCATGGGCAGATGGTCATGGGAGGACTCACTCTCCGCAACGTGAATATGCGCCGGTTTAGCGACAATGCCATTAATGGAGCACTCTTCAGTGATGGTCTGGGCGCCACGGAATGGCATGGGTTGAAACTAATCAATTGCCTGATAGAAAACTCAAACCGTTACCACGTTACCGGTAAGGGCGATGATGCCTCGGAAGCCATGATCCGCATCAATGGCATCATTGATAGTGTGGTCGTTACCGGTAGCACGATGCAAAATGGTGCCGTATTTATGGAACTATTCACCCATACTTCAGGCAAATTAACCCTCGTCGGACAGTCCAATAGTTTTAACACCACCATTAAAGAATTTGGTTGTGTGGGCATGGTCCCCACCGTAAATGTCGGTAAATCTGGCATCCTGGTATTTGCTCAGGGTTCTGCCGATGCAACAGTGATACTGGGAGATAAAGCACGGTCCAATACATTGATCGGAAATACCTTCACCAACTGCGCAACGGCTTCGGTGGTGGTTGCCCATCAAACTGCGGCTACCGGTACCGTAGGTGTTATTCTGTTTGGAAATCAATTTATAGTTAACGATCACCTCACCGGGCCATCTGGATGCCCTGATGGACAATGGATGACCACAAGTTTTAACTTTCCACAGGGTGGGGTCAGCCTCAATCCACGGGCCGGAACCTACAATGCCATCGTGGAAAACAATGTATTTACCCAGGTTAATCGAGCCGAAGGAGGCTATGGCGCGTTGACCATCACTGCCGCTGAAAATGGGACCTCCCAATTCATCGTAAGGAACAATACCTTTGATAAACCCTGGGACGCTCCGGTCCGGATACTTGCTGATGGTAATGGCAGTTCAAAAATGCAATTTATGAACAACACCTATGTGAGCGGAATGGTAGGGGGACCAGGCGATGATCTGGGTGCTCCTTACCCTTCACCATTTGAGCCATTCCATGTTTATGTGCGCAATAGCGGACACCTTGATCTGACGGTTAATTCAGAAATCCTTCCTGCACCAGATCCATCCAACAGCATCAGTTCCACCAGTTTTTATGCCATTGTCCAGAATACAGCGACCAACGTGCTGAATCTTGCCTTGATCAGTTGCCAAGGCCCTACCGGGTACCAGTTTACTCAGCTGGCAGGCACCTTTACGTTATTGGGAACGGGAGCAAACCTCCCCGCTGGTCTGGCAAGTCAGAATACGTTTGGAGGAGGAGGAAATCCCAATCAGAATCCACCAACGGTAGTTTCCAGCGGTACCATCACCTTGACCGCAACCGCGCCCATGCTTCCATCCATCACCATTAATTAGCGTTAAACCAATGGCAGAACCATTTCTCTCCGAAATACGCATGATGAGCTTTTCCTTTCCACCAAAAGGATGGGCACTCTGCAACGGTCAATTGTTACCGATAAATCAAAATCAAGGGCTGTTTTCCTTGTTAGGTACCACCTATGGTGGCGATGGTCAGCTTAATTTTGCCCTGCCGGATTTGCGAGGAAGGGCCCCCGTTCACGTGGATTCCAGCCATACATTGGGTGAGCGGGGCGGAGAGCAATCACATACTTTGAGTATTTCCGAGCTTCCCCAACATGATCACGACATTCATGGCACCAATGAAGATGCTTTGTCCGGGACACCGGCAGGCAACTTGCCTGCCACGACACCCACCAATATTGGCGATGTCTATGCTGCAGTCGGTACCGCGGCAAATGGTGTGCTTAACAATGCCACCATTCTGAATACGGGTGGAAGTCAGGCCCATCTGAATATGCAACCCTTTTTAACCATCTCATTCTGCATCGCGTTACAGGGGATATTTCCGAGTCCAAATTAATTTTATTGCGCTATGGCACAACCTTATGTTGGTGAAATCCGGATGTTTGCCGGAAATTTTGCTCCTGCCGGCTGGATGTTTTGCGAAGGGCAACTGCTGCCGATATCAGAAAATGAAACCTTATTCAATTTAATTGGAACCACCTATGGTGGAGATGGCCAAAGCACGTTTGGCTTGCCGGATTTACGTGGACGCATTCCTCTGCACCAGGGAAATGGCTACATTCTTGCAGAAACAGGGGGCGCTGAGACCGTAACCCTCACCGTCAATCAGATCCCTTCCCACAATCACACCTGGGGAGTCACGACCGCCAATGCCAGTAGTCGCAATCCGCAAAACAGCAGATACGCCAGTTTGTTAAATGCTGATCTCTACGACGATAGCGGGATTAACCTTAATCCCATGCAGAACAACCTGGTCGCAGCAACGGGTGGTTCACAACCGCATGAAAACCGCATGCCTTTTCTTTGCATCAACTTCATCATATCTTTGTTTGGTATATTTCCGTCACCAAGTTAATCCTCAATAAAATGGCTGATCCGTTCGTTGCAGAAATACGTATCGTTCCGTTTAATTTCGCCCCTAAGGGGTGGGCGTTTTGCGATGGTCAAATCCTGCCATTGTCGCAGAATACTGCCTTATTTTCACTTTTAGGAACCACCTATGGAGGAAACGGCAAATCCAATTTCGCGCTGCCTGATCTGCAGGGGAGGACTCCATTGCAACCAGGCCAGGGTCCCGGTCTCACATCATACGATCTGGGAGAAACCGGAGGTTCGGAAACCATCACCTTACTTCAGTCAGAGATGCCGTCGCACACCCATAGCGGTCAGGGAGCTGCAACCGCCGGAGATCAACGAGTTCCGGGCGGCTATTATCTTGGCGGAGGGGCAGGGAGAGGTTCCAGCTTTTATAAAAATACAACGACAACCGTGAATATGGTTCCACTCAATCCAGCAGGAGGAGGTCAGCCGCACAATAATCGTCAGCCATACCTGGTGCTCAATTTTGTGATTGCATTGCAAGGCGTCTTCCCTCCACGATCGTGATGCCGGTAAACTGGGAAAAAGAATTATTTGAACGTACCTATTGGAAAAGTGATTTACCGACAGGTTGCTCAGGCGAAGTAAAAATAGAACGTTTTGAGGTCACTCCACTATCCAAAGATGAATTATCCGGTAACACCAATCCGGTAACCGGTTGGGGAAAACGGATCCCCGGTTGGTATACCCGGTTATACATTGGTCAGACCGTCATGATGACCGATCTCTACGAAGAATGGTGGTCCCAAAGGCACGCTATCCGGGAAGCGTATAACCGTGGCGGGCACGTGTTGATCAGTGGTTTAGGCATTGGATTGATCATTGATGCCCTACTAAAGCCACCACGTACAACAGTACAAAAAGTGACGGTTTTAGAGCAGAATGAGCACGTCATTCAACTGGTCGCTGAACATTTCCTTCAAAAATATCCGGACAAATTATCCATCATCCACACGGATGCACTAACCTGGACTCCTCCTGATCCATCCCATTACCAGGTGGTATGGCATGACATTTGGCCTTATCCCAGGATGGTGCCCACTGAAGAAATTGATAGGCTTCGCAAAAAATTCTCCTCCTGTTCGGACTGGCAGGGATTTTGGACCATCGAATCTTTTGCCGAATGAATCTTGAGTCCATCCATCCGTCCATCCATTTTCGACCCATTTCGGAAAATGATATTCCAATCCTTCAAAAAATCTACTACAGCACCAGACAAACTGAGATGGATATGGTGGTGGATTGGAGCCCGGAACAGAAGGAATTTTTTTTACTTCAACAATTCACTGCGCAACATCTCCATTATCAGGAACATTATCCGAATGCCTATTATGGCCTGATCCTGAAAGAGCATGAAATCATTGGACGCTTGTATTTGAACGATCATGAGGGTGAGGTACGCATAATTGACATTGCTTTATTACCTGCATTCAGAAACCAGGGGATCGGTTCCTCCATTTTATTCTATTTACAGGATAAAGCTAAGGCCGAAAACAAATCCATTAGTATCCACGTTGAAGGTTTTAATCCTGCGTTGAATTGGTATCAGCGAATGGGTTTTATAAAAATCGATGAACATGGTATCTACCATTTTATGCGCTGGAAACCTTAAATTTGCCTGACCAAATCTGATTTAATGGATTTTGATTTCTTCCATCGAAAGCTGAATGCTTCATTTGAAATTCATTTTGGTCCGGGTTATGACCATAAGGCGATTTTAACGGAAGTAAATAAATTGAGTGATGTTCCTGGTCAGAAAAGATCTCCGTTCAGTTTAATTTTTCTCACCGATCTTAAAGATCAATATTTCGGACAGGGCATATTTTCTGTCAAA
>JAGQXC010000029.1 GCA_020436785.1 Saprospiraceae bacterium
CAACTGCTGATGCAGACCGGCAGTGCCCGGCTGGGACGTCCCAGTATGGGCTCATGGGTGACTTACGGACTGGGTACTGAAAACAGCGACCTGCCGGCTTTTGTCGTACTCACCTCGGGAGGGAACAATCCCGATGCCGGCAAATCCATCTGGGGCAGCGGGTTTCTGCCCTCCGTCTACCAGGGCGTCCAGTGCCGCTCGGAAGGCGATCCGGTCTTATTCCTCGAGGACCCTGACGGCATCACCCGCGATCTGCGCAAGGCCTCCATCGAGGCCATCAATAAAGTGAATCATACGTCTTTCAATGAATACGGCGACCCGGAAACCCTCAGCCGCATTTCCCAGTACGAGATGGCCTACCGGATGCAGATCTCGGTGCCGGAGGTGATGGACATCTCAAAAGAGCCGGATTACATCCATCGTCTGTACGGTACCGATCCCGGCCATTCCAGCTTTGCCAACAACGTCCTGCTGGCCCGTAAACTGGTTGAAAAAGGCGTCCGTTTTGTCCAGCTCTACGACTGGGGCTGGGACATGCACGGTACCGGACGCAATGAATCGGTGGATTATGGTTTGAAATTAAAATGCGAAAAATCCGACCAGGCCATCACGGCCCTGCTGATCGACCTGAAGCAGCGCGGCCTGCTGGATGAGACGCTGGTGGTGTGGGGTGGTGAGTTCGGCCGTACGCCCATGGCGGAAAACCGCGAGGGCAAAGCCAATCCTTTCAAGGGCCGTGATCACCACGCCGATGCGTTCACCATGTGGATGGCCGGGGGCGGCATCAAGGGTGGCACCGTCTATGGCGAAACCGACGAATTTGGTTACGAACCCGTCTCCGGCAAAGTCAATCCACACGACATCCAGGCCACGATCCTGAATCAACTAGGCTTTGACCACGAGCAGCTGACCTATGAGTTCCAGGGACGGCCATTCCGGTTGACAGATGTGGAGGGAAAGGTGATTGAAGAGATCTTAGGGTAATCAACGAATTTAAATCTTAGCTCATAGCAACTCAAGCTTATCTTAAGGGCTCTCTAAAATCCGGGGTCTGGCATCAAAAGACTTTAACCTTCCTGTTTCCCTCATTCAGCAGCTTTTTAAAATGTGTATTTTGGCACATTGGAAATAAATTGATCGCGATGTTAATTCTGAATTGGACCCGAACCACAACTACCCTGTTCTCAACCCTCTTGGTAATCTCAATAGGCCATGCCCAACTGACCCTCGTCGACAACGGCACCTCCTCCTCACGCATCATCTTGCTCAACAACCATCCCGAAGAACGTACCGCTGCCCTACTGCTCCAGGATTTTGTTGAGAAGATCAGCGGCGCCAAATTGCCCATCTACCCCACGAATGAATCAATCCGCCGCGGTGACATCCTGATCAACAATGCCGATGGCAGTGCCAACCTGACCGAAGATGGCTTCCATCTGGCCTGCAGTGATCATGGCATTACCATCTCCTCAGCAGGTGGAAAGGGAGTCATTTATGGCGCCGTCACGTTACTGGAACAATACCTCGGAGTCGATTATTTCGGAGAATTTGAATACAATTATCCGAAGCAAAAGACCATTACCCTTCCAAACGTCGATCAGATCGACAATCCGGCCTTTCGTTACCGCCAGTCGCAAAATTATGCCCTCAGCGCCGACACGGTGTACCGGTTGTGGAACCGGCTGGAAATGCCCACCGAAGTGTTTGCCGCCGGTTACTGGGTACATACCTTTGACCGGTTGTTGCCCTCCGACCAATACGGCAAAACCCACCCGGAGTATTATGCCTATTTTGACGGAAAGCGGCATCCCGGGAAAGCCAGTCAGTGGTGTTTGACCAACGAGGACCTGTTCGAGATTGTGGCACGACGTATCGACTCCATTTTTCAGGCCAACCCCGGCAAAAACATCATCTCCGTCAGTCAGAACGATGGCAATTTCACCAACTGCACCTGCGAAAAATGCAAAGCCATCGACGACTACGAAGGTGCCTTATCCGGCAGCATCATCACCTTTCTGAACAAGCTGGCCGCACGCTTCCCCGATAAAGAATTTTCGACCCTGGCCTACCTGTACAGCATGCATCCGCCCCGGCACATTAAACCCCTTCCCAATGTGAACATTATGCTGTGTGACATCGACTGCAACCGCGAAGTATCGCTGACCGAAAACGCCTCCGGCCGGGACTTTATGAAGGCCATGGAAGGCTGGTCGGCGATTTCCGACAACATATTCATCTGGGACTACGGGATCAATTTTGACAATTACGTTTCCCCGTTCCCCAATTTTCACATCCTGCAGGACAACATCCGCCTCTTCAAGAAGAATCATGCGACGATGCATTTCTCGCAGATCGCCAGCAGCCGTGGCGGGGATTTTGCCGAACTCAGGTCTTACCTGGTGAACCGGTTGATGTGGAATCCCGAACTCAACCTGGACTCGTTGATGCAGCATTTCCTCAATGGTTATTACGGAGCCGCCGGCCCATCCATCTATCAATACATCAAAGTGATGGAAGGCGCTTTGTTGGGCAGCGGCATCCGCTTGTGGATTTACGATTCACCCGTATCGCATAAATCAGGCATGCTGAAGCCCGAGCTGATGCGCCGCTACAACCGGCTCTTCGATAAAGCGGAAGCTTCGGTGGCTCAAAATCCGACCTACCTGAAGCGCGTCCAGCGTTCCCGCCTGCCCCTCCAATATGCCGAACTGGAAATTGCCCGCACGGAAACCGCAGTGGATTTCGAAGACATCAACCGGAAACTGGATTTGTTTGAAGCGCGGGTCAAGGAATTTCAGGTGCCGACGTTGAATGAACGCCATAACGATCCGGTGGACTATTGCCAACTCTACCGCACCCGGTACCTGCCTGCCGCCAACAAAAGCATCGCACTGGGAGCAGGCGTCGCCTATGAACCCCTGCCGGGTAAGAAATACCAGGAGATCAGCAAAACCGCCCTGACCGATGGCTTGTTTGGGGGCTCCACTTTTGTCGAGAGCTGGGTGGGCTGGGAAGGCCAGGATGCCACCATCGTTATGGACCTGGGCAAAGTCCAGTCTGTCCACAGCATCGAAGCCGACTTCTTACACCAGTTAGGGGCCTGGATCTTATTGCCTGAACAAGTCACCTATTCGTATTCATCCGATGGAAAAAGCTACACCACCTGGGAAACGCACACCATCCCCGAGGACCGTTCACCCCAGGTTAAATTTGTCGGCATCAAAACGGAGATACCGGTCCAGGCCCGTTATTTGAAGATCGATGTCATCGCCACCAAAGAATGCCCAACCTGGCATTATGGGGTGGGCCATCCTTCCTGGTTTTTTGTGGATGAGGTGACGGTGCGGTAAACATTACAGCATTAACCGATGATCAAAGTGCTTACTGAGAAAATGGTTTTCATCTTCAGGCATCCGGTTTCTGACGTATAACCTGGAGATACCTTATACCATCCATTGAGATTTCTGGAAAGGTTTGTCCTTGCCAGAATTCGGTCCGATATTTCTTAAGAGCGCTTTTATCATCATTATTATAATCGTATCCATTTCATTTCTCAATAACGATCATACGGTAATCTGTTTTTGATTGATGACCACTGGCCGGATCTTCAAATACATATTTAAATTCCCTGTCCATCAATCTCTTAATTTTAATACCGCAGTCAATAGCCTGGTTTAATATTTGCACTTTATTTCCCGCGTCCTGAATGCAAAACACCACCAGGCTTCCGTTTTTTATACCTGAAATGATGGTTCGGATTAACCCAATTTCTTTCACCTTGTCTTTTTTGGTGAAATGAAACATACTATCGAGAAGGATGATGTCGAACGCGTCAAATTTGTTAAAGCCATAAATATCACCTTCTTCACCAACGACATTCAACTTTTCGGCTTCAGCAATTTTTTTCATTTGTTCTATGCCGGTCCTTGACCGGTCTATCCCGGTCACCTCATATCCAAGCCGGGCCAGTGCAATGGCATCTCTACCTTGTCCGCATCCGAGATCAAGCACTTTTCCCCGACCGGGATATAATTTAAAAAACTCCATCAGCTCCGGATAAGGGTCGCCGAAAAAGTTCTCAGTCTGATAATATTTGTCATAGGTCCACGTCATCTCCGGTTGTAATTAAATTCTTACGGATGAATTCGGCCATGCTTCTGTGACAGAATACCATCTGTATCGCCGATTTTTTCTCCACTTTCCGCTACCTTACCTCAAAGTAGGAATCCGACGATACCGTAGGCAAGGACATTTGCCAAACCGTGCGCAATCCACCCCGGAATGATGCTCCCATTGGCCATTTTTTCATTTAAAATAACCGAAACGTAAGCTCCTATGGAAGGGATTAAAAATATTACCACTAAAAATAAAGGATCTCGGGTCGTAAATGAAAATAGAATCGTATGGATAATACCAAAAATAAACGCTTGCAACACATTTCCTCTTAAAAAGCCTAATCCAGCAATCAATCTCTTTGCTACAAAACCCCTGAAAAAGAGCTCCTCGGATAATGAAGTCTTGAATAGCGCAATCAATAATAAAATGATTATTGAACCGGTTCCAAAACCCATTTGTCTGAATTTTCCGGTAATGCTGTTCGGGTCAAACATTATTGCTCTAAAATCAGGATTCACCAAAGTAAGGATCAAAGGAGGCGCGGCAAATAATAAACAGGTCAAAATGGCCAGAAGATTGGCTTTGGGGGTGGACTTCTTCAACCCGATGTAATTAAAAAACCCTTTGACACCCTTATGCTGAATCAGGTAAACGATAAAGGGGATAAGCATAAACATCAAGACCTGAAGCACCGCTCCAATGAATTCGTTAAGCATAATTCATCAATTAATTTTATAATAATATTCGATTCACCTTATGCCGGTCCCGAGATAATGATGCCACCGGATCTCAATGAAAGCAATATCACACGAATGTTAAAATAGGATCTACCTACTGGAGCAAATTGTCTACGAGCGTTCCTTTGCTGGTACCAACTGCCTGAAATTGCAAACTCGCAAAGCGTTGACCATAATCAGGGCCAGATAAAACTTGCATAGTGTATGCCATGCTCTTTCATGAATATCCCCATTGCAGAATAGGCTTTATCATGACCGAAGCGGTCTTTCAATGCCTTCAACAAGCCAGAACGGTCTCCAGATTCTATTTTATACAACGCATAAAATTTGTTGACCTCCTCCGGCTCGATGGTATAATGATATTCATAATCGGGTTCTCCGAAAAAATCATTGACGGTTTTCCCGATATCGTATCCGTCAAAGACCAGTTGACCTTTGGCATTAAAGGAGACCTCCATGGATATTTTGATATCCGGACTTTCGATGGAATACAATATTTCTCTTTCCAAGGCAAAATGGTTGATTACGGTTCTATTGCTTTTAGAATCTTCACTTACAAAGTCTGAAACGGGGACAAGGGCTTCGTTGAAGTAGTCCCAGTTATGCTTCCCATTACGCACCCGGTATTCATGCGGTATATCCATATCAGGCATCCGGATGTGTAACAGTGAATTCCCTTTGTATAAATAATCATCGTCCCCAATATCCAAAATAAAACGTAACCTCGCTGAGCTGTGCTATTGGTAAATGATCAATTTGATAAAGCACGCTGTATGAATTCCAAAAATCCGTGATCCACTCGTCACTTTACCTGATCGCGCTCCAAATGCACTCCGATAGTTGCGCTGAAAGTCTTCCAAAGGCATTTCCCTGATTTGCTGATCGGTCCGGATGGCGGGCCTAACTTCATCCTAAATTATTTAATTATCCGAAAAAATACAAAAAGCTCTGGACTAGCTGACTGAGGAGACACTTTTTAATCCTTTTACCATCAGGAATATACAGAATATCCATTCACCCAGGGCGCAGGGAATCAGGATACCCGGATAGATGTATCCAACCCAATCCGGAAACTGAAACCATACCAAACTGTTGATGATGTAAAAGATTCCGCCCAACAACAACAATGCCCCTAAATATTTTGGAAATATTACAGACAACTTCATGAGTATTCCCAATAGAATAAGATGAATCCCAAAAAACAATAAGGAAATATTATACCCTACGCCATGCAATTTGATCGAAAACAACGCCAGCGCTTCAAGTTGCTCTTCACTAAATACCTGCAAATATTCAGGGCCTGCCAGG
>JAGQXC010000337.1 GCA_020436785.1 Saprospiraceae bacterium
CTGGCTAATTTCATATCTATCCGATTAAAGTCTATTTTGGAGGATTCAAAGTCGCTATTGAAAGAGATTGAAAACGAGATTGAAAATAAAATATGAACATTAATTTTATGTTTCTGCGTATTCAGGATAAACCAGATTAATAATATAAAAGCAATGCTCACTCAAATTATTATCATGAACAATTAGCAAATTAAATCCATTGTAATGAATCGAACCGATACTAGAATTTCAGTTTCAGGGCTGGCCTTTGGAGCTGTTTTTGGCGTGTTAGGTAGCGTCTTTGCCTCCCACCTGGTCCAATCAATACGATTCAGTACCATTCCGGTACCCTTTACCGGCGGGTGCCTGGTAAAAAATAGATGTCCTACATTTAGCATCCAGAAATCAAAAAGCGATCCACTTAACTGCGGCAAATAAAAATTACCCGGGATTTGGATCATGGTTTCTGATGCAGGCACAGGCTGTTGCCATCCATATCTTTGAGCCAGGCGAACTTGCCCCAGGGGGTGTCGTCGGTTATTCCAACCTCAATCTCTTTCTCTTTCAAAGCGTGGATCTCCGCGGCGATATTATCCGTCTCACAAATAATGCCGGGGAAGCTTGCCAGGGATATGGATGTATCCGAACCCGGGATTCCCAATTGAATCCAGGTGTCACCATGGCCATCGGATGCTTCCACCAGCAAAGTAAATCCAAGCTTCAAATAAAACTCCTTCGCCTTTTGCCGGTCCTGAACAGGGATCATGATGATTTCAACCGATTTCATATTTCTTTGTGTCATTGTTAATCCAAAGGTAGTTGGCAACAACGATTTACAAGCAGGGTAAAAGCGTCAAAATGGGCGGCTAGTAGCGGCATTATGTTTAACCCAATTCATGCATTAGATCAAATTTTCTTTAGAGGAATATGCGATTAAGTAACTGATAATCAACCTATTTTAAATGCATTGCATTAGAAAAATTCTGGAAGTTCTTCATGCTTTCTCTTTGAGGTCGGTGCGAGATCGTATGGATTGCATGCATACTCAGGAAGGAACCTTTAGATTTATTCTACTTCGACACATTTTTACTTCAGTATCAAGCACTTCACTTCGTCGACATAGCTTGCTATGCCTTCTCCGTGAAAACACTTGCTACTTTCGCATAAATGCGCCTCGCTACTAATTCTAATGCATGATTTGGGTTTAACTTATCTTTCAGGATCGAACCATCCAAGTCATGTCATCCCGGAATCCTGTAAATATTTTAATGTTGAAAAAATAGCTAAATTAAATTCATTTCAATGTGGCTTAATTCCACCTAAAGCATCCTCATGGAAGTTGCCCGAAAACATGTCGGATTTATTGGACTATTGTCCGTGATCGTTGCATTGGTAGGCATCATCGTATTTGGCCTGCTGAATCATGATTTCCACTTTCTCAATGATTACCTCAGTAAACTCGGCGCAGCTGGTGAACCCCACGCCCTCGCAGCAAACCTGATTGGATTTGTGGGGACCGGATTGCTTTTGATTGTTTTTGGATGGTTGTATGGCTTCCTTTTAAAAGACCGACTGCTGGCGTTGTTATTATCTTTGTTTGGCGTGGGCTTGGCGTTTACTTCTATTCCGACCGATTACTTACACCCGGATTCTGTCTATTCAAAAGCGCATATTGTGGTTATTTGCCTGGGACTGGCAAGTTGGTTATTCGGTTTGTCACGATTGGGCATTAACCTGCTGTTGGCCCGGAAAATCAGAAACCGGGCCAATCGAACGTCAATCCTGCTGGTATTAGCCCTGTCCGGATATGCGCTGGGGTGGTGGTCGATGCCAATCACCCACCGATTGGTATTCGGAATCGTATTTGGGTGGACCGGTGTGACGTCCTTTGAATTGCTTGGAAAACAAAATCCAAATAACCAGCTGCTTGAAACCTCCTAACCAATGGCATCCACCGATATACGACTTAGAATTCGAATCCTGCTTACCGCGGTTCTGATCGCATTCATCTCCCTGACATCCATACAATTTCATTCGGTGGCTACCTTTCGTGATCCGGTTCCGGGCTCTTGCACCATTTTTTCGGCGGCCATCGGAGACCGGGTCCTTTTTGGAAACAATGAAGATTATTATAAGCCGAAGACTTATCTGTGGACCGAGCCGGGCACCGACTCCACCTACGGTTGCATTTATCTGGGGTATAAAACCTATAGCCATCAGGGAGGTATTAACGAGAAAGGGTTGTGTTTTGACGCCAATGCCTTACCCGGTTCGCAACTAATTCCACATGACAACCTCCCTTTACCTCCAACCTATCCTCCGCCCTATCAGGATTATGCCGTCTGGATACCGGTACTGATCCTGAGGAAGGCCGCTACGGTAAAAGAAGCCGTCAAGATGGCCACCAAATACCAACGGAGCAACTGGTATCCCCAATCCGGTGATCTCAAGTACCAATTGTATTTTGCGGATGCCACCGGAGATGCGGTGGTGATGAGTGTGGATCAAAACGGAGAGTTGGCATTCAGCCGGAAAGAACCAGGGAAAAGCTATCTCATTTCAACCAATTTCAACAAAGCAAATCCGGAAAATGCCCTGGAATATCCCTGCGAAAGATACCAAAAAGCGGATGAAATGCTTTCCCGCATAAATAGCGAAAACGACTTAACTCATGATTTTTTCAAATCCATCCTTGATTCAGTACACGTTTCCGGCCTATTTAACACCACGTTGTATTCCAATGTATTTGATTTAAAAAAAGGGATGATCTATTTATATCATTGGCATCAATACAATGAAGTGGTCGTGCTGGATGTCAATAAGGAGCTGGCAAAGAAAAGGTACCTGATCCGTATTAAGGATTTGTTTTCTCCCGCGACTGTCAGAAATGCTTCCAATGAATACAAAGGAATAATACTCAGGTGGAGTCTGGCAAGCATCCTCGGAACCGTCATACTGGTCCTTGTTCTGCATTACCTGCGAAAAATCCGGTCACTCTAGACGCATTGATTTGGTGAGTTATTGTTGCCCTCCAATAAACAATTGTAAACGGAATCTCCATATTTTGAATATTCACTTTCTAACCAGTAAGTGCAAAGTACATCAGACCATGGAAAAAATATTGCGATACGTTGGAAAGGACCTTCAAGCTATTGATTTCAATCAATGGTTAGAACAAAAACCTGCCGAATTGCGACCCATAGCCCGCCAATGGTTTGAAATCATCAAAGAATGCGGTCCGGATGTGCAGGACATTTTTCACGATAATTATCCGATGGTGTGTGTAGATAACGCCCCGTTTGCCTACGTCAATGTGTTCAAAGCACACGTTAATCTGGGGTTCTTCTACGGAGCAACCCTTCCCGATCAAAGCGGACTGCTGGAAGGATCCGGAAAGCAAGGCCGTCATGTAAAATTAAGGCCAGGCAAAATAGTCCATGAAAAGGAATTATTAGACCTCATCCGTTTAGCCTACCTCGACATCAAACAAAGAATTGATCGAATCGCCTGATTCCAGCAAGGGGATGGCATGGGGTACTGAAGATAAATTATCCGGTCAGCGATGAACTTTGATTGGATTGAGGTGTCTTAGGGAACCATCGCAAATATGTATTGGGGGTCTTAACGGAAAAACAATAACTTGAAGCCAGCTTCCGTGATCCGCATTAAACCCAAAAAATGTAACCAATGAGTCCGCGATCCATCTTATTTTTAGCCCTTGCGATATCCTTTGGTTTGGGTTTCGCATTCAGGTCAACCCTGAACTTACCTAAAAAAACAACGATGAAAAAAGTAACCGGTATTGGTGGCATTTTCTTCAAATGCAAGGATCCCAACCAAATGAAAGAATGGTATCAAACCCATCTTGGTTTGAATACCGATGCGTACGGCACGCGATTCGAGTGGCGCGATGCGGAGGATCCTTCTAAAAAAGGGTCAACAATCTGGAGCCCATTTCCTGAAAAGACCAAATATTTTGAGCCCTCTGGCAGCGATTTTATGATCAACTACCGGGTAGATCATCTCGAAGAACTCGTCCAACTTTTAAAACAGGAAGGAGTGACGGTGCTGGATGAGATCGAATCCTACGATTACGGCAAATTTGTTCACATCCTGGATCTGGAAGGAAATAAAATCGAATTGTGGGAACCGGTTGATGAATAAGTCAACTTCTCCAACAAATCTCCAACGATGCGTCCATTGATCTTATCAGGCATTATCCTGTGCTTCCTGGCATGCCACAACCATTCCGGAGCCAGAGATCAGACAATCTTTGATCCTGATGTCACCACGTTACCATCCGGACTACAGTACCGGATATTACAGGAAGGCAACGGCAGAGAAGCGGTGAAGGGAGATACCGTTCTGATCCGGGAAACCGCACGCTACCGGGACGGGACGGTATTGTATTCCAATGAACAAAACAACCAATCCATCCAGGTGGTGATTGGCGGACATCAGGCGACAGATGGCGAGGATGAGGGCTTACGTGGGATGAATGAAGGCGAGATCCGGGAAATGATCATACCTCCGGTATTGAGCCGGCGCACTACCTATCCACCTAATTTGTCTCCGGATTCGATCATCGTGGTCAAAGTGATCCTGGAAAAGATATTATAAAGTTCACAACAATGTTCTTCGATCCTGACAATAAGATCGTTCGCCTTTGTGCTGAAGGGATGCAACTGGAAGGAAAGGGCAATTTTGAAGCAGCGCAAGAATTGTTCAGCCAGGCCTGGGAAGCCTCACAAAGCGATCTTGAACGTTTCATTGCTGCCCATTACGTGGCACGTCATCAAAAAAGTGCCTCATCCAAACTGAAATGGGATGAGGAATCGTTGCATTATGCGCTGAAAATTAAGGATGAACGCATTAAAACTGCCCTCCCCTCGATCCATTTGAATATTGGTAAATGTTATGAAGATCTTTCCGATATCCAGAGAGCACAAGAGCATTATCAACTGGCCTGGTCCTATGGCCAACAGCTGCCTAATGACGGTTATGGAAAGATGATCAAAGCAGGAATTCGCCAGGGACTCGAACGAACGTTCAATTGAATTAACCTCCAGGATGGCTGGTAATTGACTACTGACTTTGCGGTGCAAAACTGGAATGCCGTCCTCCATGCTTTCTCCTTTACAGACATTTTGGCATCTTTACCCACAGACTAAAATCCGAGTATGAACAATATGGATAAACACAATGAGCGGATCGCCAAGATGACCTTCGCTTCCGTTTACCCGGCTTACATTGCCAAAGTGGAAAAGAAAGGACGTAGCCGGGAAGAATTGAATCAGGTGATCGAATGGCTAACCGGCTTCACCCGGGAAAATCTACAGACTCTGATCAATGAAAAAGCCACCTTTGAAACATTTTTTGAACAAGCGACCCTGCCACCGCAGGCCAATCTAATTACGGGTGTCATTTGTGGTTACCGGATTGAAGAAATCGAAAATCCTTTAACCAAAAAAGTCCGGTACCTGGACAAATTGGTGGATGAATTGGCCAAAGGAAAAAAGATGGAGAAAATATTACGTACTTAACCTGGGCCCTGACCAGGATATTGATTCGGAAACAATAATCTGGTCTGGTTCATTTACCGTCGCTGAGCAGCTTGGCACTCCACCGGAGTGAGCATGGACGAGGAAAGATTAAATCATGGAATTCCAGTTAGAAACAAATAGACTTTACCTCCGCGAAATTAGTGAACTGGATATTGATGATTTGTATGAAATGGATTCCGATCCTGAAGTACACCGATATTTATTCCAAAATCCGGTAAAAAATAAAAAGCAACTTCTTGAAGTCATAAAAATGATCCATCAACAATACCATGAAAATGGCATCGGTCGCTGGGCTGTCATCAACAAGGAAACCAAAGAATGTACCGGCTGGGCAGGACTTAAATATTGCCGGGAACCATTAAATCATCGTTCGGACTATTTCGATTTAGGCTACCGGTTCAAACAAAAACACTGGGGCAAAGGATATGCCACCGAGGCTGCCCGGGCAATTATTGATTTTGGTTTCACTACACTGAATATTGATGTCATGGTAGCACTCACTGATCCTGAGCATCATAAGTCAAAAAAGGTACTGGAAAAGCTTGGGTTTGATCTGATTGAAGTATTTGATTACAACGGATACCCGACAAACTGGTATGAATTATCCAAAAATAACTGGATCAAATTGAATGATTCATCCAGTGCTTAAGCCGGGTATTTTGACCACCATCTAAACCGGTCACAATGAGTAACAAAATCGGATTAAAAGATGCCATTTCCATCGGGATCGGTGGCATGGTTGGCGGGGGAATATTTGCCGTGCTGGGACTGGCTGTCAGCCTTGCACAAGGCGGAACACCGGTGGCTTTTCTTTTTGCTGGAGTACTTGCTATCATTACTTCGTACAGCTATGTGAAATTATCGAAAAAGTATCCTGACCGCGGGGGCACCGTCAAATTCATCAACCAGGGTTTTGGAGAGTCCGTCTTCAGCGGAGCCATCAACAATCTCCTGTGGATCAGTTACATCATCATGCTATCGCTCTACGCCTCCGCTTTTGGCTCCTATGCGCCAAATTTATTGCCTGTTACCCAGAATAAAACGCTGGATTTTCACCTTTTTGCTTCCGGCATTGTGGTTCTGGCAACCGGCATCAATTATTATAGTATTTCCATCGTGGGTCGAATAGAATCCTATGCCGTCATCATCAAATTAATCATCCTGCTGGCTTTCATTGTCCTGGGCGCTTATGGCCTGATCGGCAATGCCAATTTGGATCAACTTTCGCTGAGTCATTGGGAAAATCCCATTCAGTTGTTCGCCGGAGGCATGGTCATCTTTGTGGCTTATGAAGGATTTGAATTGATCGCCAATGCCGCCCCTGATATTGTAAATCCGGAGAGAAACATCGCCAAGGCCTATACGTATGCCGTCGTTTTTGTTATTCTATTATACCTTGCCATTGCCGTGGTGACGGTAGGCTCGTTGCCATTCCAGGAAATCCGTAAAGCCCAGGATTACGTTCTGGCTGAGGCCGCCAAACCCATGCTGGGTCAGGCGGGATTTACCATCATCACCATTGCCGCACTGATCTCAACCTTTTCAGCCATCAATGCCACCCTTTATGGCGGCAGTAAAGTCAACTACGAAATTGCCGAGGACAGCGAATTACCCAACCATTTTTTAGCACAACTCTGGGGTCAGCCCATCGGTTTATTGGTCACGGCCATGGCCACACTGGTATTGGTCAACACGTTGCAATTGGAAAGTATCTCTACCGCGGGGAGTATTGGCTTCATTCTGATCTTTGGTATGGTCAATTACGTCGGGTTTAAACTTGCCGTCACGACCGGAGCTAAAAAAGCCATCCCGCTGGCCGGTGCACTGCTCTGTCTGGTCGCTCTGGTGATCCTCATCGGCCAACAAATCGGTTCCAATCTTACCGGAGTTTTTGTTTCGCTGGGCATTATCGCCTTTTGTTTTGTGATCGAATGGATATACCAAAGACAGAGCAAACCGAACTAAGGACCATCCGGAGCGAGGAGAAATCCTCCTGCCGATTGAGGATGATGGTCTCACGGGTAAAAAATTATTTGCGTAGTTAAATGGCTTCATATATATTTGTAGTCAAATGACTACATAATGCATTTACGCCGTGACGTTTTCCAGGCCATTGCCGACCCGACCCGCCGGGCTATCCTGATGCTGGTGGCCACCCAATCCATGACAGCAGGTGCGATCGCAGCCAACTTTGACACCGCAAGGCCAACGGTGTCCAGGCATTTGCAAATACTTACGGAATGCGAGTTGTTGCACCAGGAGCAAAATGGCCGGGAAATCATTTACCACCTGAACCCACAAAATTTGAAATCCATTGCAGATTTCATTGAGCC
>JAGQXC010000338.1 GCA_020436785.1 Saprospiraceae bacterium
ACGTCAACACGTAAATACACATACACATCAAGCGGCAGTAGCTCAGTTGGTAGAGCATCAGCTTCCCAAGCTGAGGGTCGCGGGTTCGAGTCCCGTTTGCCGCTCTTTTGAAACTTATTGCCACTAGGGATTCGGATGATACCGTCTGGTTACCCTATTCCGGGGTAGATGGCGGTAAATGGCTTCCATATAAGCATCTCCCGGATCAATTTTCTCCGTGAAATAATCCGGATTGGTTTCCTTATACAGCGGAGTGCCAGCAAATTCACGGTACTCATGGTGACCAATGACATAACCGATGCCCGGATACTTCTTAAGGAGATACTTGATGAGTCGGATGTCCGATTTAAGCTGCGCGTTGGTTAATGGATGTCCATCGTTATCGCCCACATTTTCAATGCCTAAAGCACAGTAGTTTAGTCCGATGACGTGACGGGCAAAGTGATCTTCCGGTAGCAATTGATACACGGTGCCATCCTGATCAACCAGAAAATGAATGCCTACATTGAGCGCACTGGCGGACTGTAAAAGTGGTCTTCCCGGCAGTATGCTCGGATAGAATGCGCGAAACGACCCTTCGAAACTTGGAATGGCGGTCCAGTGAACGACCACCATTAGAGGGTCAATCAAAGGACTGTCCACATCCAGGCCATGCCGTTCCCGCAGGTATTGCAGAGAAAGTTGGACTCGGGTAGAGTCCCAGGTGATCGGCTTCTGAACGATGGGGATATGGGCGGGATAGCAACCTGACATCCAGATGATTGCGAAGGTTGCTAAAAGCCATTTAGATCGGATGGTATCCATCTTGTCCACTTGTTTCCCACCAAGGTAATCATTGCCGATCAATGAATCGGTGACCTTGCTCCTTATGGTGGTAACAAGCTGAAATTTATTGTCCGAAACCATTAATCAATTCACGGAAAATCTCCAGGGTTTGATCCATTTCTCCGGGTTGCTTCGATGCGAATCCCATCCGGGTGGCATTCAGGTGGACGGAATAATTGTTGGGATCCGGAAGATAGAATCCACGCGCTGACAGATGGGGTAACAGAGCTCTTAAAGGAATATCAGGAGAAAAATCAGCCCAAACGGCCATGCCTCCCGGAGGTTTAATAAAGTTGATTTCCGGGAATTCATTTTCCAGGCGGACGCAGAAATGGTCCCTTCTTTCCTGGTAGGTGCGCTGTGCTTTCCGCAAGTGCCTGCGAATTTCACCCTCACGAAATAGCCTGGCAAATGCCGATTCCAGGGTATGGTCACCCTGCCGGTCGATGAGACGGCGCAGCTTACCCAATTCCGTGATCACCTCCGTAGGCCCCACTACGAATCCCAGGCGCAAAGCCGGGGCGATGGATTTACTGAAAGATCCCACATAAATGACCTGCCCGGAAGCATCGGCACTGATCAATGGCATGACTGGGTTGCTGTCGTACTGAAAGTCAAAATCGTAATCATCTTCCAGGATGCAAAACCGGTAATCCCGGGCCAATTGCAACAGTTGCATTCGGCGTTCTGCAGGCATGGTCGCGGTGGTCGGATAATGGTGATGAGGGGTCACATAGATCATCCGCACCGGCTGCGTTCGGCAGATGTCTTCCAAAGCGTCTATCCGGATACCATCCTGATCCAAAGGAAGTGATTTGAATTTCGCACCAAAATGGCGAAAGATAAGTTCAGCGGTATGGTAGGTCATGCGACCGGTTACGACGGTATCCCCCGGTTTCAGGACCGCCATCGCAGCGAGATAAATACCCATAGTACTTCCTCTGGTTGTGATGATTTGTGAATCATGCATGGGTATGCCGCGTGTTTCCCGGATGAAATCCGCAAGCAGGGGCCGCAAGCCCGGATCACCGAATACTTCCCCATAAGCGAGCGTACCCTTCCATGATGCCTGCCGTAAGACAGCACGGTAGGCTCTGGATAATTCGGTCTTGGGCAACAAACGCAGATCCGGGAGTCCTTCATCTATAACCATCTGGTATCCGGTGGAGAGCCGGGGTCTGGTCAGGTATGCTTTGGAGTGCCAGGCGTAGCCCGGGGAGACGATGCCACCGGAGATCACGGATTCAAATGCTGCGGGGGTGGTGACCGGAATTTCAGAACAGACAAACATCCCGCGACTACCCTGGCTTTCAACCCACCCCTGGATGGTCAATTCGTCATAGGCTTTGGTCACCGTGAGCCGATTGACATGGATCTGTTTAGCCAGCGTACGGGACCCGGGCAGCCGGACACCCGGCTGAATGATTCCCTGCTGGATCAACTGGATGATCCGGTTACCAATCTGGAGATAAACTGGGGTATTTTCCGAACGGTCAAAAGAAATCAATGTCGTAAATGGATGCACAAACAATTCAAACTGGATGATCAAATATCGTAAAAATGGAGTAGTCTGGTAGTCCAATTTCTACGTATTTTTACCGGGTAAACGGTATAAAATGAAAAAAGAAAGCATCGCTCAGGGCAGTCGCTATTACCCGAAACGATACGATTTTTCGGAAGACAACCGGAATGCGATCCTTGATGAAGGGTTGGTCTGCCATGTTGGATTCATCCGGGGGGAGCAGCCGGTGGTCATTCCAATTGCTTATTGCCGGATGGATGACACCATCTATTTACACGGTTCTGTGGGCAGCCATTTTTTTATGGATATGGCGAAGGGCTTATCCGTTTGCATTACGGTAACCCATCTGGATGGATTGGTTCTGGCCAGGTCCGTAATGAATCATTCCATGAACTACCGGTCTGCTGTCCTGTTTGGAAAGACCAGATTGGTTGAGGATGCCAAAGAGATGCAGGCAGCCACCCAATCCTTCGTAGATCATGTTATCCCCGGTCGTTGGGAAGATGCCCGGCAACCAACTAATAAAGAAATGCAAAAAACCATGTTTATTGCGGTAAAAATGGAGGAATGGTCGGTCAAATGCCGAAGCCATGGGGTCTCTGATGATGTGGAAGATCTTACTTTGCCAGTTTGGGCCGGCGTTTTACCAATGTCCATGTATTTTGGGGAACCGCAAACCGATCAAAGCGGCGTGCCGGATGTGCAGGTTCCCTCCTATGTGTCCAGCTATCACCGGTCATGAGGAGTGATTTGAGCTGCCTAACCATTTCTTTTTCCACTCCAGGAAGCCAAGTACGGAAAGAACCAGATAGACCAGGTACAGACCGGACGTTACCCAGATTCCTTTGAAACCATAAATTACGATGGCCACTACATCCACGACAATCCAGATCAACCAGTTTTCGATGCGTTTCCGTGCAATCAAATACTGAGCGACCAGGCTCGCCACGGTTGTGAAGGCATCCGGGTATGGGTAGGAAGCATCCGTATAGCGGTTCATACCATAACCCCATAAAAGGCTGCCCAATACGATTACTCCCAGGTAAATCCAACGTTGGTTGACCGGTAACCACGTGATGGGAAGGACATCCTGCTCCGACACTTGGGAATGCGCAGATTTTCGGGTCCAAACAAAAAGACCATAGGCATTGAGGACCACGTAGACCACGTGAAGGATGGTATCAGAATACAATTTATTGATCCAAAAGATGTAGACATAAATTCCAACGGAGAACAAACCAAAGATCCAGGCCCAAATCTTCTCTTTGGTGAGCAGGTAAACGCAAAGGACGCCACTGATGGCTGCTGTCCACTCGAGCATCTGATCGATCAATGTCATGGTTCCTGCATTCGGTCAAACGGGTTTTTTAAGGAGCCGGGTTGGAGATTCGCCGGTGAACCTGGTTGAT
>JAGQXC010000339.1 GCA_020436785.1 Saprospiraceae bacterium
CGGGGATCAAACTGGCCCAGGACCGTACACCGGTAAGTAAATTCCGGTGAAGAGATCCGGGTTAACTCAAGGCGATTCATCAGATCTACCTGGGCATTCCGGGCAGAAAGTGTTACCGTATATTCACTGCTTGGTAAATTTTCCGTGTAGCGGGTATTGAGGTATTCCAGGTCTTCATAGTCCATATCGTTGAGCCGGATTTGATTGAGTAAACGAATGAAGCTACGCTCTTCCTGCCGGTAGATTTTTTCCAGCTCAATGCATTGAAGAAAAAAACCGTTTTCACGGAATAATTTAGCGGAGAAGAAATAGGGAGACTTATAGACCTCCGAAAAATAGGCCTTCTCAAAAGGGGAACTCATTACGGGTGGAAGCTGGAAAAGATCGCCAAAGAATATCACCCGGACACCTCCGAAGGCTTCCGGACTATCGCGATTCAGGCGCAGGAACAAGTCGATGTGATCAATCAAATCAGCCCGAACCATAGAGATCTCATCAATCACCATGATTTCCATGCGTTGATAGATCCTGTTCTTTGTCCGCTTCTTGATGTTCCGGACATCCATCATATTAGGTGGAAATGCAAAAAAAGAATGAATCGTCTGGCCCTTCACATGCAAGGCGGCGACACCGGTGGGGGCCAGGACAACAACTTGTTTCTTGGTGGTTTGGCGAAAAAGCTGCAGCAGCGTCGATTTACCGGTCCCTGCTTTTCCGGTAATGAAAAAAGACCGGTTGGTATATTCCAGTTCCTGAAGTATATCATTGAAGCTCTGGTCCAGTACCAATGGCTCGGTCCTTAACATAAACTTTCTCCCGGTAATTAAAATGCATAACGAATGTATTGATTTAATTTGTGGGATGGATCGCATTATTGGTCTAACCCTGCACAGTGCAGCGCTCTGGTTTTTTCTGCTATCAAACGTTGCCGCCCAATCAACCATCCACACAGCACGCCAATCCGCAATCGGGACCGCCATTACGGTACAGGGCGTGGTACTTAACGGTGAAGAACTGGGTCCCATTCGTTATGTGCAGGATTCCACCGGAGGAATTGGTGTTTATCCGGGCAATGGTTCGGTACCTGCGTTCTCCGGAGCCAACCCCGGTGACATCATCCGGGTTAGTGGAACACTGACCTCGTACCGGGGATTGCTGGAAATAAATCCGGTAACCGCGTATGAAGCGATCAGCGAGGGCAATGCCCTGCCGGTGCCAAAGTCCATCACGCTCGCCGAACTTGGTCCGGGTAATGAAGGAGAATTGATTAAAATAAGTTGCGTTCAATGGACGTCTGAAACGACTTTCGCCGGAGGCGAGATTCTGGTAAGTGATGAAGAGGGGACGACCTCGACCGTTTATTTTCGCGGCGGGCATCCCCTGATCGGCCAACCTGTTCCGGCACCTGCCATGGACATCATTGGCATCTCATCCCGGTTTGACACCCCACAGATCCTGCCCAGATCCCAAAATGATTTTACGCCGGCGGCTTGTATTAATTACATCGGAGGGTTGATAAGTACGGATATAGGGACGCACACCTTGACCTTTTCCTTTTTGACCAGCAACACAGGAATGGGTGGCGTCCGCTATCAACTTGCCGGAGACACCTACCGGGAGCAAATGGATACCGTGGAAGGTGAGCAACATCAGGTCATGATCCCTGGCTTGGAACCGGCAACCATTTATTCTTGCCAGCCGTTCCTGGACCGGGAGGGGCATCGTTCATTTGGGCCGGCTTCATGGTGGATAACTGAATCGGAAAGCTCAGGGATGATTGAAGCTTATTTCAATTATCCCTCGGACTCGACCTACTCATCGGGGCTTTATCCGAATGGAAATTCCGGGAAACAGATGGAAAGCCGGCTTAAAAATTTAATCGATAACGCTACTTCGAGCATTGACTTTTGTGCGTACAACATCAATCAAGATTGGATTGTAACGGCACTCAATGATGCCGTCTACCGGGGAGTCCGGGTACGCTACATTGGAAATGACGGAACCTCAAATACCTCATTGGGCCAATCACTTGAATTTCCGGTCTTATTGGTCAATCCTTATGAGTTGATGCATAACAAATTCATCGTGGTGGATGCCGGTGAGACCGACAAGGCGCTGGTCTGGACCGGATCGGTTAATTTTACCATCGATCAAATGGAAGTAGATCCTAATGATTGCCTGATCGTTCAGGATCAGTCTCTGGCCCGGGTGTATCAGGAGGAGTTTGAGGAGATGTGGGGAGGGTCTGGCTCCCAACCCACGGCATCGAATTCTAAATCTTCCCGGTCCAAATCCGATAATACCCCACACCTGATCAGTATCCGGGGGATGCCGGTCGAATCTTATTTTAGTCCGTCTGACCAGACCAATAAAGCCATTATTAAAGCCCTGAAAACTTCCGACAAATCACTGGCTTTTGGGGTATTATCCTTCACCCGGGATGACATTGCGGATGTGGTTATTGCTAAATATCAGGAAGGCAAAACAGTCCGGGGTATTATTGAAAACATCGACGACCAGGGAGGAGAGTTTGAGCGTATCCGGCAAGCTGGTGTGCCGGTCATTTCCTTTCCTGCGCAACCGATATTCCATCACAAAATGGGAATCGTGGATTATGACCAACCGGATTCGGACCCGCTGGTTCTGACGGGATCACACAACTGGACGACCGCAGCCGAAAACGATAACGATGAAAATCTGTTGATCCTTCACAGTGCCGGCCTGGCTAATATTTACCGGCAAGCTTTCGAAGCCATTTACAGTCCTTCCGTTTCATTTCGGGAGGATTTGCCGTTGTCCATAGCCCTGGGTGCCATCTTTCCCAACCCGGTGGGCCAGATATTGCATGTACAAACGCAACCGGGATTTACGGGGCACTGGCTACAAATTTTTAATAGCCAGGGTCAGCTAATTACAGCTTTCCAGCAGCCTGGTGGTTTCGTGGAATTAGACCTACCGGTCGGTGATTGGCTACCTGGATGGTACGTTCTGCGTCTGGAGGTTGATGGCCAAATGTACAGTCAACGATTGATCAAATCGCCATAGACTGCATTTTCTCACGTAGCGTCTGATAAGGCACGTAATTGGGATCAGCTTGTTGCCAGAGGTCGAGTGCTTTTTGATAGGCATTTTGGGCGCTCTTTCGATCATTGAGTTGCCTGTAGATATCGCCTAGAACGACCCATGCTTTGCCATCCATGGGCTCTCTTTCCAAATAAGCATTGGCCAGTTTTTGAGCTTCTTCCAGTTGATTGTTACCCCGCAATGCCTCAAGGTAATAATGACCCAGGTTCATCGGACCAGCTTTGGTTCCTTCCAGGAAAACCTGAAAACTTTTCAGAGCAGAAGGATAATCCTGACGGATCAGCTCGTAAAATCCCTGTAAAAGCCGGCTATTAAATTCGCCAGAGGTAGCAGCAATCGCTTGACCACAATTGCGCATGGCCTGACCCATAGCCATTGTATCAACGAGGACAAAACCGAGGTTAATATCTATTCCGCAGAGGATGGTTGGATCGCCAATCTGCTTCCTGATCTCATTCAATTTTGTCTTTAATTGTTCCTCTTTTCCGGCATCCACATAGCGTTGCATATAGGGTACATTGAGGTATTGCATCAGGCTGTAAATGGGAGGCAAGAAACGATTTGATACGGTAAGCCTCTCTTCAAATGCTGCGATACTGGAATTGATTTGACCAAGATTAGCCTGATGATTTTCCCATGCCATGAGGACCTCCACACTGTCATTAGGGTTGCTTGCCCTGCTCAAAGCACGTTGAAAGGTGGATTGGGCAGCTTGGTATTGACCCAACCCGGCCTGACTTTTGGCAATACCCACCTGAATACTCAGATCATTCATCTTGAACAAAGCAAGATTCTGAAAGAAATCCAATGACTCCTGGAATTTTCCCTGTTGCAGGTATAATTCCCCCAGAGCCCGGGACTCCTGGGCTTTTTCGGGGAAAGTTTCGGCATATCTTCTCAGGTAAGACTCGGCCTTATCAAATTCTTCCTGAGCGGCAGCAAATTGCGCCAGTTTCAGTAAATAACTGCCAGGCAGATGGTTATTTGCAGCCTCCTCACCGATAATCTTGGCTTTTTCCAGCTCATTGAGCATGCCGTACAGTCGGATCAATTGACTGTATGGCTCAACATTCTGGGGGTAGAGTTGGCGCCACATTTCCAGCAGGGTAATGGCTTGATTGGTTTGATTGCCAATTAATAGGTAATCGCTCTTAATCCGGAACTGTTGTCTTTCCGGCAGGTGGTCGATGACAGCTAATCCTTTTTGAGCAATCTGCACGCCTTCTTCAATCCGGTTTTGGCCGGCAAGCAACTTTGATTGCAGGTGATAACATTCCGCACAGGTTGGATCCAGACGGAGTGCGGTATCCAATTGGGCAATGCCTTCGGATAAATTGTTATCCCACTGGGATGTGTAGATCGCTCTTGCGTAATCTTCCAGTACGTCAGGATTGGTAGAAATCAATTCGGCGGCGGGCAAGTCGACATAATCTTCCAGTTTAAATTTGAAATCCTCGGTGTATACATTCCGAATCAATTGGGCACTGATCTCATCAACCACGGATGTTCTGGAGGAATGGTTCTTAACTTCATTGAGCAGTTTTCCATCATGCGTAGTATAGATCTGAACGGTGACATCAATCGAATCCCGTCCTGGTTCGAACTTGCCTAAACAGAAGAAATCCGTGTAGTAATCTTCAGCAATCTTACGTGCCGTGGAGACACTTACACCGGACCCGAGTTTATAATTATACTGTTTAAGCTCGTCCACAAAATAGAGTGGTTCCAATCCGTACAAGCGGTTGTTTTGGTTGATATCAAAACACAACAGCATGGGTAACATTTGAGAATTCAAATGGACATCTGGTGCCGTTCCCAGGTTCTCAAAAGGGAAAACCGCTATCCGGGCTGTATAATTGGCTGTCGGAACATTCCGTTTGGTAGCATTTCCGGATTCATCCGTGACAACCACATTTTGCATGGTTGCTGCAAAGGTGGTGCCGGTGAATTTACTTAACATGATGACCGCCGCGATCAAAACATTTGCTGAAGAAAGCGCGATCTGGTTTCTGGTCAAGCGAAAACCGCCCGGATTACCGGCGGCATAAAGAAATACAAAGACAGCAGGTATCAGCAAGAGCAGCAAATAAAGAAAAAAATCGGTCCATTGTGGCGAATAGAAATTACGGGTTGTAAACCAGTCGACAAACTGAATGAAAGCAAAACCACCACCTAAATAAGTAACAAAATATCGTATAACTTTGCGTTCCCTAAGACGATCGAAGAATGAAGTTCCTTGGGTTGGATCCATAGGTGCTGAATTTTCTGCGGCTAAAATAACAAACAGTCGCGCAATTGGGACATTCGGATCGATTATCTCAGCAACAATGCAAGCCATGCACATTAAGGAAAAAACAGGACCGTTTCGTTTCAAACAATTTTCAATCGGTCATGATCCGCGGGTTATGAAGGTCGGCACGGATGCGGTCTTGCTGGGCGCTTGGGCAAGCCATGAAGGACCAGCGCACATTCTTGATATCGGTACCGGAAGCGGGGTGATCGCATTGATGATGGCCCAGCGTTTTCCAACCGCCCAGGTGACAGCCATCGATCTCGATGAAGCAAGTGTTGCGCTTGCGACGAAGAATTTCACCCTAAGCCCGTATTCAGACCGGCTAGCAGCCATCCACCTTCCTGTACAACAGTTTTTTGCCGAAAACAAACTTTACGACCTTATTGTTAGCAATCCTCCGTTTTTTACCGGAGGGGCTTTTACCCACCAGGGTGAGCGGCAAGTCATGCGGCACACCACCAAGCTTTCTC
>JAGQXC010000030.1 GCA_020436785.1 Saprospiraceae bacterium
CTGCCCTTCCTGGCGATAAAAGTCAGCCAGTCCACGCATCATCCAGATGTATCCGGCATTAAACGAAGGCACAATGTGTTTGTAGGTGGGTACGCATTCCAGCAGATTCCATTCGTCATCGCCGAAATCAGCCAGTTTATAGACCTCGTCCATACCCTCCTGATAGATGGAGATGCGTTCCCAGTTGGTGGCGTAATCGTCGAGGTGCTGAAGGATGGATTTCCCTTCCACTTCCTCATGCAGGAAGGCAAAGTCTCCGGTCACGGTCACATAGGCCCGAATCAACTGAAACAAGGCCCAGAAATTAGCAGAATAACCATTCCCCACCCCTTGTCCGCCGAAATTATCCTTACCATAGTTTTTACTTGGGTCGATACGCACCCAATCCAGCAGATGTTCCTTCATCATATCCGGATCAACTGTCGCCCAAAGCGTGCTCCATTCGGTGATGTCCCAGAAAAAGGTAATGCTGGCGCCCCAGCGGGGTCCGCCGGTAAGGAACACTTTTTTGTGTTCGGGCAGGTGGGTATTCATCAGGTAGAGCATGGTCAACGGGCCGGTGTAATAAACGCGGCGGGCCAGGGAATCGGGGGTGGCCAGGACCGGAAAGGTTGCTGAAAGGATGTCATTGCCCGGGGTAAAGATGGCTTCCCACCGGCGGTCCCATTCCGTTTCGACGGAAATCCATTTGTGGGCAAAGTCTGCCGTCGCAGCATCCAGGTGCTGGATCACTTCTGTGGAATCCTGGCCCCAGGCCATGGCATAGCGAAACATTACTTCTTCCTGAGGCTGCGTATTCAACGAAAAAAAAGAGGTAGCTCCGGCATGGTGTGATTGGATCGAGTCGGTCGAATACAATAATTTAAATCCGGTCACCACCCCCGTCGCTTGCTGAGTAACCAGGATGATCGGACCATGAATGCGGGTGCGGTAGGCCGGGCAATCTAAAATTTCTCCGTCTGCAGGCCAACTGGCCATTTGGTGGGTGGGTGTGGGTACTCCATTGATCAGCTCAGTACCTTTCACCTGGGACTGATGGATTCCGCTACCCAGGTGGTCGCGCATGTTCTCAATAATGTCATCCCGTTTGGTGGTCATCGAGTCCAGCGTCGGATACGGATACCACCATTGCCATTCGACGTCAGGAAACATGTTGAGAAAGCCAATATGGTCCAACGCCAGCTTGAATTGGTGCGGCGCAGAACGTTTATTCTTCAGTTGAACTTCCCACAGGATGACCGGTTTGTCCGGGATCATCCGGGTGGCACTGTTCGCTTCATAGGCGGGTTGCACCGACCGGCGCAGTGCCTGATGGGGCTGCCAACGAAAGTGTGTCATTAAAGGTGTTTCACCATCGACCCGCAGGGTGCCGGTATGGTAGCCCCCTGAATAAGGGGCATCGGCCAGCCAGCTCAGAGAGACCATGTCCTTATTGACCAGCGCCTGGGCCCGAAAATTCCGTATCGATGGCTCCATGTCCACGGTGTCAATGGAAACCCAATGGGGCGCCAGCTGATCAAGTGATGGAACATCACTCAAAGGATCCCGCTGAACATCCGGCGATGTACAGGTGGAAAGCAGCCACAGGGAAAAGACACACGGTAGGAAAATGCCTGATTTCATGTCAGTCGATTGAGTTGTCGAAGCGCAAAGGCATACGCGCCTAACGCCGTTGACCGGGAAACGCCAAGCTTTGAGCGGGCAATGCCCAGTCTGGGAATGCGGTCATAAAGCAAGCTACGGTCAGATCCCGGAACTGGAACCGGTACCGGGTCGCCGGAAACAAAATGATCCATTTCTTGTGGGTCTTCCAGGTTGAAGAGCCGGAAGGAAAGGCGATCGCGGATTTGCCCGGACGCATCTTCATAAGGTTGTTCGATCTCCCGGAACATCGCAGGAGCAAAGAGATCCCAGGCACCGGTCAGACCACCTCCCACCACCGTGATGCCATCCACCAGCGTTACCACATTGACGATCGAAGCACCTAATGCTTCCCCGAAGCGTTCAAACGCCTGAACGGCGGCTTCGCTGTTTCCAGCGGCCTCTCCGCGGGCAATCCGGTAAATGCTTTCCGGTGTCTGTGTACCAGGATCGGCATCACACCGGCTCCGGTATTCACGGATGATCGCCCGGGCACTGACGCTTTCTTCCGCATTCCATCGAGGGTGGAATTTGTTGATGGTATTGTGGATTTCAGCGCCGGAAGAATTATCGCCGATCATCATTTGGCCATCAATAATAATCCCACACCCAAAGCCGGTCCCCAGGGTAATGCCGATCAGATTCCGGTATTCACGTTTGCTGCCTTTTTCCCGCAGTCTGCCGTTTAAGGAGGGCAAAAAGCCGGAACTGGCTTCACCGGCGGCAAAAAGGTTCGCATCGTTGTTGATAAAAACGGGTACATGAAAGTGATCCTGCAAAATAGCCCTGAGTGGCACCGGACGATCAAACGCCGGAAAATTTGGAAGTTTACCAATAATGCCTTGCGGATAGTCCGCCGGGCCGGGAAACCCAAAACTGATGGCATCCACTTTGTCCACCCGGGATTTAAGTAGTGAAAAGCCTTGGCGGATATTTCCCAGGCAAGCCGGTAAATCGCCAGCCATCGCCGGCAAGGTGAGGGAATCTGTAAGATCCTGCCCATCCTGTAATGCTGAAAAGACCAGATTGGTACCTCCTGCATCCAATGTCAATATGGTGGGTGCCGGCTTCATAGATTGCCCTTCCAATAATGTTCAATTTCTTCGAGTGTTTTGCCTTTGGTTTCGGGAATTCTGAAATACGTAAAGAGGATCAACAGGATGGCGTTGAAGGCAAAAATCCAGAAAGTAGTAGCGCCTCCGGCATTTTCCAATAAAACCGGCGTAAACTGTGTGATCAGTACTACGCCAATCCATAGGGTGAAAGTGGCAAAAGACATGGCAATCCCACGGGTCTTGGTGGGGAATATTTCGGAAATGATAACCCAGGGAATTGGCCCGAGGGACGAGGCAAAACTGGCTATGAATCCCAGTATAAAAAGGAGGAGCAGGAAGCCGGAATTCAAATTAAAATGAAAAACTACGCCGACCCCCACCAGACAGATGGCCATGCCGGTTACCCCGATCAGGAGCAATTTGCGCCGGCCCACCTGATCGATGAATTTAATGGCCACAAAGGTGAACAAGGTATTGATGATGCCAATGATCAA
>JAGQXC010000340.1 GCA_020436785.1 Saprospiraceae bacterium
AATGTAGCTTCTCCTGCACTCGGCAATACAAATCCGATGTTGGTTGTTGTTGCAAACGGGTTCGGATTGTTCTGGAGCAACTGGAAGCTGCTGCTGTTGATGACGTTTTTGCCGTCAACAAAGGCAACATCTACATTCAAGGGTTCGTCACCGGCACGGTATGCTTCTGCACGGGTGATGGCCGAAGTAAACTGTACGGCTTTGCTCACCTGGACATTTTCGTTAGCGCGAACCCGGATGCTGAACAATACGTCCTTGTCCGTATAGTTCACCGGTTTGGTGGCATTCCAGGAAGTGGTTACCACACCCTTATCCGGCTGGATCAAACCGAAGTTTTCGGCTTTTACATCCAGTACGCCAGGTTCAAATCCCAGGAAGGTCATTCCCTTCAGATTCATGGTAAACTGATATCCTTCAATGCCGGAGAAGTCAGCGGCGCGCACGGCCAACAATTTCTCTTCGCCGGATTGCATGGCGGCTTCATCCACCTGGAAGGTCAGTTTTTCGTTGCTCCGTACTTCCACGCCCTGCAGGCTGTGTGCCTGACGGCTATGATTCACGTCACCGACTTTAACCGCTACGAAATCCGCCAGATTGGAACCGTCTTTCAGATCCGTCATGACTTTCGACTCTTCGAAATCCCAAGGGCTCTGAATGTTGGCAAACTGGTGATCTTTCGGTACAAAACGCCAGCTGGTGTTGTTCGGGAAGGTTTCGTAGACACCCAGGATCAGCTTACGCAACTCAACCAGGTCAACAGCAGATACACTGTTGGATTTGTTGACGTCCGCAGCAATCACTTTATAGGGTGTGTCGAATTTCTCGATACCCAGGATGTGCTTCTGAATGGCTACCAGGTCAAGGGTACTTACACCATTAACCGCAGCATCGTTGCGAATCGGCTGGATGGTGTAGGCATTGCCCATATTAATGCTTCCGAAGGAATATTTTCCATCAACACCGGTCTTGAACATCGACATTGGATTGTTGCTGGTCATCAACTTCACGTCGACGAATTCAACGTTTTCCTTGTCTTCGGTCAAAATATTTCCGGAAATACTGGCCACCGAAATATCAGGACATGCACCGGTATTCTGAATCAACAGATAGGTGGTACAGTAATCCTGGTTTCCAGCCTCATCCGTTACCCAGATCCGTACTTCACGCTGACCTACGCTGTCGCAGGTAAATACGCGGCTCTGATCATCCACATCATCCGAGAAGGAGAAAATCAGGCGATTCGGGTCGGTCGTACAGTTGTCGTAGCTACCAGCATCCAGGTCTTTCGCCCAAACGGTCACTGAGCCGGAAGTTGGCATGATCACGGTAGCGATACCATGATAACAGTAAGGTGTCGGTTTTTTACAGTCTCTCACGGTCACGTTGATCACAGCTGTGTCTTCATTTCCGCAATTGTCCGAAGCGATCAGATACACTTTATGAGCACCTGCCGGCAGATCTTTGGTCAGAACATTACCGTTGCCACGGATGTAGTTAGCCGGGTTTCCAGCTCCTTTCGGGTCAACATAGTAACGATAACCAATTTTATCACCAGGAGTACAAGCGTCCACTGCTTCTCCCAGAGGATAAACAATCGAGGCCGGAGCACAATCAGGATCGTTGATGCAAGCTTCCAGGTCATCAGCTGGTGTGATGGTTGGCGGCGTATGATCAAATACCTTGATGATCTGCGTGTATTTCACAATACCATCTCCATCGTCTTTCAGGTGACGGATGACACAATCACGATCCGGGCTGGCAACACATGTATCGGTTACAATGATGTCAGGGTTCAGGACATGACGGTCGGCATTGTATACACACCAGTCGATAATGGTCCACGTACGCAGGATCTTGTAACAAGCTTCCTCGACGGTTTCGAAGCGCTGGTCTTCAAAAGCCACACCAATCAATTCACAATCATCGTCGGTGATGTACGGATATCCGGCTCCTTCTTTGTCAGCTGCAATCGCATCTTCCAGTGAGCCATTCACGGTGTTGCAATCGATTTTAACATCGGATGGGAACTTCACTTCAAAGTCCGAACGTGGTTTCACGTACAGGTGCTGGGAAGCCGTCGATACGTTGTCACACCAGTCGGTGGCGGTCCAGGTCTTAACGACATAGCCATAGCCACACTCATTCAGGTGATTGTCAACGGATTCTTCGATGTCCTTGATGCGGCAATTGTCATAGATCTCATCGTAGATGTCAAAGAATTTCTCCTCCGGATTGAATTTGTTGTTTTCATCCCGGTCGTACCAATCCAACCACAACCATACCCGGCAGTAGATCGGTCTCCAGACCTGATCGAGTTGGCAAGGCTTCTGGTCGTAACTGTGGTAATTGGTGAAGTAAGCACCACCATAGTAACCATATTCGTCACCATCCCAGGGTACTTTGACACACAGGCTACCCGCTGGCAGGTTGATAATGTCCTTCTTGGTATCATCCAGGTAACAGTTACCATAGCCCAGGTCATCTTCTTCCCCGCAAACATCGTGCGCATACTGGGCACCATGCCAGATGAATTCGTCCACGCCATTGATCTTCTGATCGCCCCAGTAAGGCACACCATCACAATAAACGGTGAGGTTTGGCAACTCAGGGATCACCGGAGGTACTTTATCATCTTTCAATACTTCAATCATACAGTCGGCATAAAGGCCTTTGCTGTAATACGGAGTGGTAATGTTCAGGGTCTTCGTCACTTTGGCTTCCGTCATGTACGGCGTCAAAACACGGTTGTACCAGTCGGCTTGTGCTGCTTCCGTAGCCGGATGCCAGTAGCACATCTGCCAAGCTTCAGGGCCATGATTTCCATCCAGACCAAAGAAGTGCTCAAAGAAAATCGAGCTGGTATTGGTCATATTTTCGAACGGCGTACCGTAGCCATATTTGGACAATGGCGTATTCAGGTCGGAAGGATCACAGAAGGTGTGCGTTCCTACGGTAATCTCCCAATTGACCGGGAAATCCCAGGTAATCGGAACAACCGCATTAGGTCCTGCCGTCCCGCCTTCATAACAAGCCAGACCAGGACGTGGATCGCCATAGTGCTTGTATTCATCCAGTTTCCACATGTACCAGGCCATGAACCACGGTGATTTATTCCACCAGTACCATTCATGCTCGCCACCGTAGAACAGGTGATCGTCATACAAGGGCACATCACAGGCCTCATACACACGCAGAACCAGGTTTTCCGAACCACAATGGGTCAGGTCGATGTAATCGTCGAATACGAAAATGTTGATCCATTCTTCGATAAAGGCATCGATGTAAGCCTGGTAATCCTGGTATTCATAATGATCAAAGCAACCTTCAAAGTAGCCTTCCCAATAGTTTCTCCAGTAATCAATGGAGTCCATGCTGGCAACTGCGAAGTGCAGACGGTCGCAGCAATTGTCGTGTGAACCATCATCCAGGTCTTTGGCATATACGCGCGCCCAGCAGGAATCCGGATCCAGGGTCACCTGGGTGATCTCGTCACAAACCGGAGTCGGAGGTGCGTTATCGTATACATAAACACTCTGGGTGTACACACTGTAATTGAGGCATCCGTCCGTCAATGTATAAGTCACCGTAAACCAGCCGGCAGGCAGGTAAATGATTGCGGTCTTGCCGGGGGCGATCGTACCACTGATAAACTCACTGGTCTGATATCCTTTAGCCGGTACATCCACCGCATAACGGACTTCTACATCATCAAAAGCATCCCAGCACTCTTTGGTGATCTTCGGACGCTTGAGTTCAACGTGCGCTTTACAGTCATGGATTTTGGTAG
The DNA here is from genome assembly GCA_020436785.1 of Saprospiraceae bacterium. Classification (GTDB taxonomy): domain Bacteria; phylum Bacteroidota; class Bacteroidia; order Chitinophagales; family Saprospiraceae; genus JAGQXC01. The sequence goes on from JAGQXC010000340.1 coordinate 3,788, forward strand.
CAGCCGTGATATCCAACGGACGGTCGGCGATGGGAGCCATCGTATCGACAATTTTAATCCACTGCGTCAGGATGGTATCACGCTGGGCACACCAGTCGATCACTTTCCACTCACGACGGATCTTGTAGGAATGGCCGCAAGTTTCAATGATGTGGTCTTTGTAATCAGAATAAATCTGGCAATAGCCGGTGTTCGGCCACAGATAAGTGGTGTCGCCACCTTCCGCCAGGTAGATCGGATCAACCAGACCAACACTCTCGCCAAGTTCATTGATTACTGGAATCGGGATGTATTTTCCATCCACAAATTCTGAATACATGGAGTTCTTCAAACTGTCGTTGCAGCAATCAATGATGCGCAAACCGGGAACAAAGATTGAATCCAGGTTTTCCCGCTGAATGTACAGGATTTGATCGCAGGTGTAAGAGTTGCCCCAAACGTCCAGTGCGCGAATGGTCCGTTCGATGCGACCCAGGGTGTCCGGGTTGGCGCAATCGTAGTCAAACCATTGCTGGTGCAAAATTTCAGTCCGCGCCGGATAATCGCAATTATCCATCGGGTCACTGAGTATGGCAGGAAAATCCTGTGCCACAAAACAGCTTACCAGGGTGTCTACGCAATTGAAAGTTGGAGGAAATTTATCCTCAACTTTCAACCGGCCCCAGGTTCTGTTTCCGGTGGCAGAGTCAATCACCTGCCAGGTAAGTACATACCCGATCAGTCGCTTGTCGACGCGATCCGGCCCCAGGTCGGTGGCCAGTTCCTGATACGGATATTCAATGGTCAGACCCAGACTATCACATATTGTGGTATCCAGGTTGACCAACACATCTGCCGGGGTCACCGTGCGCTCACATCGTGAGTCCATATTGATGGTAACCAGGTCAGCTGCGTTGAGCAAACACTCCTGTGCATTTCCTATCTGGGAAAACCCAAGAAATGCCAGAATGTAAAGCCATGTAAATGTCAGCTTTTTCATAAGACATCGGTTTTGGTTATCAGAATTCATACAGTTTGTTTTGTTTTTGATTCAAAATTGTTGGCTTGATCACACAGGTTACGGTTGCGCAGGCCGCTTCCCACGAACATCAAAGAGTTCCGGTTCCAGTCACTCCTGATTGAATTCACATCACATGAATTCCTTCGGGATAAACTATTCCCAGGACTTACCTAATAAATCCAAATCCTATGCCAGTTTTTCTTAATACGTGATGAATTGTAGATAGTTAGGGTATATTAAGGCCTGATATTGTAACAGTTACAGTTGTAGTTATTTTTCATATTTTGGTAATCCTCATATGATGAATTCTTATCAACTTTCTTCTACCAGCAAAAACCACACCATCATCCAACTTCCCGAGACCACATAGCGGTGGGCACCTTGCATAAAAAAAGCCGGCCCACGCTACGTAGACCGGCTTCCGATATCTTATTAATTAAGTGGCTTATTGCTAGTTGGGGTCAACCTCTTCCAACTTTACGCGGCGAGGTTTTCGATCAATCTTAAGGCCGACGGTAATCTCATGGGAACCGTTGTTGTATTGCTGAAAATCGATCAGTCCGATGTCGTAAGAATACGACAACCGCAAGTTGTTGATGCGGGTGCCGATCAGAAATCCTACTTTACTGGTGGTGCCGATCGAATAAACCAATCCACCGATCAGCTGATCTTCCAGGAATGCCAGGTTTAGATTGAAATCCGTCTGGAAGGGTGCATCACGCAGGCGTCTGACCAACAGGGAAGGCTCCACCTTAAAATTGTAATTTTCAACCATAAACCGGTAACCTAATTGCAAAGCGAAATATTTCAGAGCCGTACTTTCCGTGGTCGCCGGAACCTGTGCTTGATCGACCCGCAAGCGAATCAAATTTGGCACCGTAAGGCCAACAAGCAATTTGTCCTGGTATTCGGTATAAAATCCCAGGGTAGCATCAAAGAATTGCAACCCATCGACCGCTTCTTCGAAAAGGGGGTCGCCTGGATCATAAAATGGATCCAAAATCGCCTTATTGCTTAACCGGGTTTGGAGAAATTCCGTAGACAATCCGACCGACAAGTCAAAATCTCCGGCTTCAAAGCCATACGCATAGGACAGTTGAGCCCGGTAATTCTGCAAGGATCCGATTTGCTGTGAAACCAGCATGGCGCCCAATCCTACCCGGTCCAATACCTTACCGTCATAACTGAACGTGACGTCCTTGGGTGGATTGCCATTGTCAAAACCAGCCCAGGAACTGCGGTAATTGAATAACAGGTTGTGGTCTCCGCTGAATCCGGTATAAGCCGGATTAATCAGCACCGGGTACAACTGATACTGGGCGTAGCGGGAACGGTCCTGAGACCAGGATTTTGCCACGACCAATAACAGTATCAATATCAAGTAGATGAATTTTTTCATACAATGCTATTTTGCAATTCGGGAGTTTTGTGTGTCGTTACGGTCAATTTAATTTTCTCAAAATGGTCACCGAACCGGTATAGATCCGGGTATCGTTGGGGTCCAGCCGGACATCCAAAACCCACATATAAACTCCGTCGGTCAGGGCAACACCGCCATTGTCGGTACCTTCCCAGGTATTGTCGTAATTATCCTGCTCATAAACCAACTGTCCGTGGCTGGTGAAAATTCTCAGTTTCGTAGGTGTATCTTCCACGCATTCGATGACCAGGTTATCATTCAGTCCGTCTGCATTCGGGGTAATGACCTTCCGCCCGTCGTAACATTCGATGTCGTTGTTGTCACGAACGTTGGCGGTTGCGATCTTTGAACATCCATTGGCGTCTGTGACCACTACGGTATAACGGCCTTTCACCAGGTTGGAAATGGTCTGGGTGGTCTGACCGGAAGGAGACCAACTATAGGTATAGGGAGCAGTCCCTCCCTGTGCAATCACTGTAGCCGACCCCTGAGAACCTCCATTAGCCGGTTCTGTATTGGTCTTTACCGATAAAGAAAGAGGCTCGGTCAATTCGCCGCTCTGCGAAGCCGACTGTCCGGTCGCGTCGGTGATGGTCACCGAATACGTCCCGGCTCCAATGCCGCTGATGGTAGCCTCGGTTGACCCGGTATTCCATTTATAGGTGTACGGGGAGGCACCATTGCTTGCCTGTGCGGTGGCAGATCCATTCGTTGATCCAAAACAAGTTGGTGACTGTGTCGTAATGGTTACGCGTAACATGGCGGTTTGAACCGGAATGGTCTCCACCGTCGAACACTGATTGGCATCGGTGATGGTCACCATATAATTGTTGGGCTCCAGATTGGAGATGTCTTTCGTGGTCGCGCCGTTGCTCCAGGCGTACGTGTAGGGACTTGTTCCTCCGGAAACCGTCAGACTGACCGCTCCATCATTCTGGTTGGCGACATCAGTCACCTGAGGCTGGATGGAAATTTCTGCAGGTTCATTGATGGTATAGGGTCCACCGGTAGCGGTATTGGAAGCGCCGTCGGTCACTGTCACGGAATAGGAACCGCCGGCCAGGCCGCTGATGTCTTCGGTCGTTGCTCCATTGCTCCATTTATAGGTGTAAGTTCCGCCACCCCCACTGACCGTGATATCAATGCTTCCGTTGTTATCACCATGGCATTTGATGCTGTTGACTGTGGCATTAGCCACTTTGATGCCCAGGGATACGGCAAAAGTGGCATTGGTTGTGCAATTGTTGGCGTCGGTAACCGTCACACTGTAGGAGCCTTCGGGTATGTTGACCAGATCTTTGTTGGTACTGTTGTTGCTCCACAGGTACTCATAAGGAGCGCTGCCTCCGCTTACCGTCAGTTCGATGCGGCCATCCGAGGAAGATGAAGTTTGCGGGTCAACGATATTCGGGGTGAGTTGCATGCCATTGTCGTTCAGGGCAACCGGACTGTCCAGGCTTACTTTTTGTCCCTGTCCGTTGGTCACGGTAACCTGGTAATTGCCGGGAGCCAGGTTAGTAAGGTCTTCGGTGGTGGCACCATTGTTCCAGGCATAGGTAGTATTCGCATCCTTACCAAATACAGTTATGTTGATGGATCCGTTGGTCTGACCCGGACAAGGGTTTAACACGGCAGCAGTAACTACGGAAAATTGACATGATCCAATGGTCACACTACCGTTGTCTGCGTTGAGCGGTGTATCCCCATCGGCATTGGTTGCAGCGATCTCAGCGGGATCTCCGGTTATACTGACCGGCACGGTCGTCTCACAATCTCCGGTAGCTTTAAAGCACAGTTCATAGATGACGGTATTGTCACCAACGTTATCACCAACCACCGGATCGTTGGAAATCCAAAGGAAGCGGATCTTGCCCTGATCGGTTTCCGTCAACCCAAAAGTCAGGTTAAAATTGGTATTCAGCGCGAAGTTTTTGATATCTACAAATTCCAATTGCTGGGGGTTCCAGTTGATGCTGTGTTGCACACTGGTCATATTTTGCCATCCGGTAACAGATACCGGAAGACAGATTTCTTCACCCATCGAGGTGCTGGCTTCACCAATGTTAATGGTTAATCCACCGCCCCCGGTTGATTGGCCAATATTGACACGTCCACTGGTAAGATTTGGGGTGATGATGCCGTTAAGATCGGAAACTTCTATGGCGCGGGGAGAATTGGAAAACTCGACGAGACTGAACTTGCCATCCTGACCGATAGCGGTAAAACAAATTTCAAAAATGACCGTATTGTCGTTGATGGTGGTTCCATTGGTAAAGTCGGTGGTATTCCAGGAAAACGTCAGTATCCCCTCACTAACCCGGTTGGTGGCAAAGTTTAGGTCGCCTCCGGAAGCCTGTGGCAAGCTGAAGTTGCGCACTTCCTTGAATTGCAACACCGCGGGATCCCATTTATGGGACCATTGTGCGGTGACAATGTTCTTGAATCCCTGGGCGGTAATCTTTACACACACCTCCTGATTGGTACTGGTGGTCTCTGTAGAACCGGCCAAATTCAAGACGTACAGATCGGGATTTTCTGCACCTGAATTCGCAGGGAGTACCCAGGTAAAAAAAGCAAGGATCAGGGTGGTCAATGATAACTTCATATGCTTCTTATTAAAAGAAAGTTCTACTTGTAAAATTCCTGCAAAGATACAAAGGGTAATTCATATTATTTACCCACTGTTTAAACGCACTTCCGGCCATCCAATTGCAGTATTTATCGCAATTTCGTCCGATGACTTATTACGATTTTTTTTAATACTACCAAAATCGTTCCAAATTGTGCAGGGGAAATCTTCAAGAAGCAGTAGGACTATAACGTAAAGGGGCCGGGATGTCGTGCATCCCGGCCCCTTTTATTTTCAAAACAATTACTGTATTAATCGATAACCACCAGTTTTTTGGTAGCTACGTTTGCGCCACT
>JAGQXC010000031.1 GCA_020436785.1 Saprospiraceae bacterium
CAGATGAACATGGGTGAAGAAGGCGCCTCCGACGTCATGGTTTTCAAACAATATAAGTGATGCATAAACTTACCGAGCTGATCGGCAATACTCCATTGGTGGAGATACAACATCTTTTTACCTCGGATAAGGTTAAGATCTATGGCAAGTTGGAAGGCAACAATCCGGGTGGCAGTGTAAAAGACCGGGCTGCCTTTGGCATGATCCGGGGCGCCTTGGATCGCGGTGACATCAAACCCGGTGATCGTCTGGTGGAGGCCACTTCCGGCAACACGGGCATCGCCCTGGCAATGATTGCCCAACTGATGGGCGTACACATGACGCTGATCATGCCGGATAACAGTACCCGGGAGCGGGTGCTGGCCATGGAAGCTTACGGGGCCAGGGTCATCCTGACGCCTGCGGACCGGACGATTGAATATTCAAGGGAACTGGCTGAAAAAATGGCTGAAGAGGACGGCTATTTTATGCTCAACCAGTTTGCCAATGCCGACAATTACCGGATGCATCAACAGACAACCGGACCTGAGATATGGCGGGACACGCAAGGAAAGGTTACACATTTTGTTTCGTCTATGGGCACCACCGGCACCATCATGGGCGTTTCGCGGTATCTGAAAGAACAAAATCCTTCGATCCGCATCATCGGTACCCAGCCCACAGAAGGATCGTCCATACCCGGCATACGCCGTTGGTCACCGGAATTCCTGCCTAAAATATACGAACCCGACCGGGTAGACCAGATCCTCGATGTCAGTGAAGAAGATGCCCGTACCATGACCAGGCGGTTGGCCCAAGAAGAAGGTATCCTTGCCGGCATGAGTAGTGGTGGCGCTTTAACGGCGGCCGTCCGTCTGGCCCGGACCATAGACCAAGGCTTGATCGTTTTCATCGTTTGCGACCGGGGTGACCGCTACCTCAGTTCCGATCTGTTCGGATAGCCGGGGTTTTAGCCCTATTCATTTGGCGATTCCCGCTTTCATTTTATCTTTGATAGGACCAAATACCATCGACCAATGAAGGCATGGCCCTTTTTATTTTTATTAGCCCTACTCACTTTTGCCCAATGTAAGTCCGGTAAAAAAGCACTTAAACAAGGCAATTATGAAACGGCTGTTTTCGATGCCCTGGACCGGCTCAAAAAAGCACCTAATAATGACAATGCCCGCGAAACGCTGGCCAAAGCCTACCCGGCTCTGGTAAACTATTACCTGGACCTCAATCAACGGGCACTGGCTTCTTCTGATGTATTGAAGTGGGACCGCATTTACGATAATTACGAAGCCTTAAGTGCTGTTTACGATGAAGTGCTGCGAACACCTGCCGCTCAGGATGTTATCACCCCAACCGATTATACCAATGAGAAAGAGCAGGCAAAGACCAAACTGATCGAAGCCCGCTACCGCCTCGGCACCGCAGAACTGGCAAAAGGCTACCGCGAAAATGCCAAGATTGCCTACGACCATTTCCTGAGGATTTATACCCTTGATCCGACTTACCGGGATGCCGAAGATAAAATGTATGAAGCCCAAAGTGCCGCCACCATTTATGTGGAAGTAATGCCCATACCGATGCAACGGGCCTATTCCTTGTCTTGTGATTTCTTCCAGAATCAGATCCTTGAGTTTGCCCGTGCCGAGAACCTGAGTCCTTTTGTACAATTTGTTTCCTCCGTCGAAGCCAAAAATCAAAACTTGCGGATCGACCAGATACTGCTTATGGAATTTGATGATTTCGTGGTCGGCAATGCCTACGAGAAGGAGACCGTTAACCATCAAACCAAAGACAGTGTAATCATTGGAACCACTAAATTGGCAGACTCGACCGTGAACGTATATGGTACCGTCAAAGCGGAAGTGCATACCTTTCGCAGAACCATCAGCTCCAACGGAACGTTGGATTTGCGAATTCTGAACAAAGCGGACCAGGGCGTTCTCACCCAACGAAAATTCACCGGTGTCTTTGAATATGTAGACGAATGGGGTTACTACCACGGCGACGAGCGGGCACTGGATAAAAAAGAAAAAGACATCTGTAAACGCAACAAACCATTGGTCAATCCACTGCCCAATGACTTATTTATTCAGTTTACCAAGCCAATCTTTGATCAGGTGACCCGTTACATCCGGGACTACTACAAGGAGATTTAGGATTTAGGATTTAGGATTTAGGATTTGGGATTTAGGATTGAAGATCGACAGATCCGGGAACCTCCTTTTTACTCTATGCTCCCTGCCCTATCCTCTCTGCTCCATGTCCTCCGCTCCATGCTCCCTGCTCTCTACTCTCTGCCCTCAAATAATCAGGCGAACACCGCCCAATTGTTCAATGCGGTAGGGAAAGCGGTCGCTGGGAGATCCGATAAACATGAAATTGATCGGTATTCTCCATTTTCTCGATAGATCCTGGATGATGTCCGGGCCAAAAATGCCTTCCACTTCTATGAATTCCACCTGAACGTCCGGATATTCCCGGTCCAGCACTTCCAGATCGGTCTTTAATCGTTCCGGTACCGTGGCTCCCTTCTCCAGGACCGATACGATTTTCAATTTACGGGTGTGTTCATTGCGGGTAATGTATTGCATCACTTTATTCAGGACGGCCACATCATCGCCTTTGGTAAAGAAGACGAATTCCTGCGAATTGATTTCGTCGATTAGATTCAGAATACGTTGATTGGCATTACGGACAAACTTTTGGATCGGATCAAAGATATATTTGATTATTTCTAAAACGCCCCATAAGAGCTTGGTTCGATTAAGCATAATCGTCACCAGGATCAGTGCCGGAACAAAATATTGCAGAAATACCTTCAGATACCCCGGATTCATGATCGCGTTCCCAATGATTGCCGCAGTGACTGCCGACACCGCCAGTAAAATGGCAAACGGAGAAGCTCGTTCGGGCCGGGGCAATTTTTTTCGCTTCACTTTCAACAAGAAATTACCAAATCCAAACAAGGCCATGACCAGTAGGAAAGAAATGGTATATACTCCAGCCAAAGCGCCGAGTTCACCACGGGTGATGAACAGGATGGACACACTAAGCAAGAAAAAAAGGATGATAATGCGGTAAGCCGCGCCGCGACGATTTTTTATCAGCAGGAAGTTTGGAAGGATCCGGTCCAGAGTCATCCGTTCGAGCAATCCACTTACCCCTACATAAGACGTCAGTACGGCTCCGCTGAGCACCAGCGCGGCGTCCAGGGAGACCAGTGTCGACAACCAGTTTCCACCGACTTTCCCACCCATAAATGCCAGCAGCGCTTCCTGGTTGGCATCGACTTCAGCCATCGGAATGATGGAAAGTGCAAGAAATGCCATCAAAGGATTAAAAATGCTGACCACGATCCACATATTTCGCAGGGTTTTGGGAAATACGCCCTCCCCTTGTTCCTCGACAAAATTGGCCGAACTCTCAAAACCGGAAATTCCGAGCATGGCCGCCGCAAACCCAAAAAACAAAGCGCGTTTGATACCACCTTCGACAGGCAATTGGTTGTTGGCAACCAGCACGCTAAATCCATTGGAGGCCAGGTAATAGCCGCACACCAAGGACAGTAAGACCAATGAAATCAGGTGAAATACAAAGATACCGATAGCCACTTTGGAAGACTCCCCAATACCCAGGATGGTCAATCCCATAAAAATCGCCAACAGAATGATGGTAGCCACGATGACCGGCAAACCGCGCCAGATGCTATGCACATAGTGCATCGCTTCACTGGCCGAGATCACCGCCGTGGCCATGTAGGACAACAAGGTCAGGGTGGCCGCCAGCGACGCCGTTGATTTTCGGGTGGTGTTCAATAAGGCATTATAAGCTCCACCATTGAGTGGCAATGCGCCAACCACCTCTCCATAGATCCCCCGGAACAAGTACAATACCCCGGCTACAATCAAGAGTGCCAACCAGGCGTACTGCTGGGCATATATGATGGCTAGTGCGGATACATAGAGGCAGGAAGAGCTGATGTCGTTACCACAAATAGCGGTTGCCGCTATTTCATTCAATTTCTTCGTAGTACTCACCTTTCATCCAAATTTGGCACTAAAATAAAAATATTAAATATAGATGCTAGATGTAATCTTCTAATAATCAACCAAACGAATCGCATTCGACAGGCTTTATCGATAAAACTTCCACATGGCTTATCCACGGTCGAACGCCCTCCCCACTCCGTTGAGAGCCATCAACCGACCAATAGGCAATTCATCCGGATCCGGTTCCTCCTTTCATCGGGCAGGGTTGTCCTCTATCATTCAATTAATTACTTTTATCGCTCTGTTTTAAATTCATTACGAATGAATCTTGGTTTCGTCACCGCCATTTTACCGGATCTTGAATTACCTGAGATCCTCGTATTCGCAGGATCTGCCGGTTATGACTGCGTGGAGGTTATGTGCTGGCCTCAGGGTAAAGACCAGCGGCGTTATGCTGGCGTCACGCACATTGACGTATCCGGCCTGGACCCGGACAAGATATCCCGCATCAAGGAACTGCAGGAATCGACCGGAGTGTCCATCAGCGGTCTGGGTTATTATCCCAATCCCCTTGCGCCTGATTCCGTCGAAGCCAAAGTCTACGTGGATCATCTTTACCGGGTGATGGATGCCGCCATAGCCCTGGGCATCCGCCATGTCAATACGTTTATCGGCCGGAATCCGGTTTTGTCCGTAGAAGAAAACTGGCAGCAATTTCTGGATACCTGGACTCCAATCATCAACCATGCGGAATCTCAAAACCTGTTCATTGGCATTGAGAATTGCCCGATGTCGTTTAGTCGTGATGAATGGCCGGGGGGCAAAAATCTGGCTACCAGTCCGGCCATTTGGGAGAAAATGTGGAAAGACCTGCCCAGTTCCCATTTTGGGCTGAATTACGATCCATCCCATTTCGTTCTGCAGTTCATGGATTACACCCTGCCTATCCGGAACTATCCGGAGAAAATATTCCACGTTCATGCCAAGGATATGCGGATTGACCGGGATGAGTTGAATCGGCACGGGGTCTTCAGTTACCCCCATTACTGGCACACCCCCAAAATACCGGGATTAGGGGAAATCGACTGGAGTTGCTTTTTCAGTTACCTCACGGATGCCGGTTACCAGGGGGCAGTTTGTGTGGAAGTGGAAGACCGCGCTTTCGAAGGCAGTCTGGAGTTGCGTAAAAAATCCCTGGTTCAGAGCGCACGATATTTGCGTCAATTTATGGCTTAAACATTTCAAATATTCATTGCCATGAGTGCCGTTGACTGGACCGGATTTGCAGGTGTTTCCCTTTTGGTCGCTGCCTACTTACTCAATCTCCTGAATGTGATTAAAAAAGACAGTTTGACCTATCTCCTGGCCAATACCCTGGGTGCCGGCATTGCCTGCCTGGCTTCTTATTTACTTCACTATTTGCCATTTATTTTGTTGGAAGGATGCTGGTCTCTGGTCTCTTTGATCGCTCTGATTCGGTTTTTTCAACAAAAGCCTGCCCGCAGTTGATTTAAGTGGAATGCATTTGTATTTGTGACTCATTATGAATTGCTACCTTTATTGATTATAAAGTTGAGTTGATCACCCTTTTTTTGGATGGAATTAATATGGGGCGTTATTTAATTGTTGCTGGCTTATTATTGTATTCCTTGATTTCCACGGCACAGGAATTTGACCCGTATCCGCCAACGGCCATCCCTGACCGCATCATGCTCAACCTCACCTCCTCTCCTTCACGAAGTATTGCCGTCACCTGGAGAACCGCATTGTTTGTCGATGAAGGATTTGTGGAAATTGCTCCGGCCGATCCCACTCCGCAATTCACCGAAAATGCCTGGGCCATCGAAGCCGACCGTTCAACCCTGGTGTCCGACCAATATGCGGCTCACTATTTTTCAGCCATCATCGATGATTTGCAACCTGAAACCACGTACGCCTACCGGGTCGGTGATAGCCTTCACTGGAGTGAGTGGAATCAGTTCACCACTGCATCCAAGGACGAAAAACCATTCTCATTCATTTATTTCGGCGATGCACAAAATGACATCAAATCCATGTGGTCCCGTGCTATCCGGGGAGCATTCAGAGAAATGCCCAAAGCCCAGTTTATGCTCCACGCCGGTGACTTGATCAATCATCGTAACCGGGATAGTGAGTGGGGTGAATGGTATTACGCCGGTGGCTGGATCTACAGCATGGTGCCCAGCATTGCGACGCCAGGCAATCATGAATACGGACGGGATAAAGATGGAGACTACTCGGTCACCGAACACTGGAACCATTTGTTTACCCTGCCTGAAAACGGACCCGGCCCAAAACGCTTTGACGGGACAACCTACTACCTCGATTATGAAAACACCCGCATCATTTCTTTTGATGCACCCGCGTTTTACCGGTCTGAGGAGGATAAAAGAATTTTGGTAGACTGGCTGACGAAAGTTTTGCAGAATAATTCACAGAAATGGACGGTACTCACGCTGCATTATCCCATTTATTCGACCAGATTTGGCCGGGATAATAAAGAGTTGCGGGAGGCCATCCAACCTTTGCTTCAGACGTACCACGTCGACCTCGTTCTACAGGGCCATGACCACACCTACGGCCGGGGAACCAATATGCCCATTGGCATGGAGCACATCCTGGATGGTCCGATGTATGTCGTAAGTGTAAGTGGCCCCAAAATGTACGACCTCGGATTTGATGCCTGGCTGCAACGCGCCGGATCCAATCTCCAACTGTACCAAATCATTACCATTGACGGCAACGCCATGCATTATCAGGCATTTACCGTGGACAATCAGTTGTACGACGCATTCGAATTGTATAAAGAAGACGGACATAACCTGTTTTTCGACCTGGCACCATCAGATCGCCAGGAAGCCCTCGACCTTCCGCCCCGTTACGACATCAATTGGGATAAAGACGATCTCAAAGATTACCACTCAAGATTTAAGGACTACCTGAAGCGCAAGAAATCGGATAAAAAGGACTCTTCCGGAAACTGAAGACTTGCCTGCCCCTTGACCGAAACGGTACATTTCTCAAATAGCATTGGTTTAGTTAACTTCAGGGATCGGCAATAAAATCATCGGCTATGAAGGAAATTGCACTCATTTTCCACTTGTTGGGCTTGGTCATGGGATTAGGGACCAGTCTTGCCTTTATGTTTTTGGGTATCGCATCCACCAAATTAAGTACGGAAGAAGCGACGCGCTTTCAGGTCCATTCACTCGCCCTGAGCCGGATGGGAACCATCGGCATTGTCCTGCTGATCCTTTCGGGATTATTTTTGATCCAGCCGTACCTGGATACCATCTGGACGATGCCCCTGCTCCTGGTTAAATTGGGCCTGGTTCTGATCCTGTGCGTGTTCATCTATTTACTGAACCGGATCGGTGCTCAGGCTCGAGCAGGTGATGTCGAACTCCATCTAAAACGCATGGCCGGCATGGGAAGATTATCTCTGTTGACCGCATTGATCATTCTGATTTTGGCGGTCCTCCAGTTTCATTAGACAGATTTGCCCATCGGGTGATCAAATTCTGATTGGAGACCTGATCTGGCAGGATGACCAGGGTCATGATCTAATAACCATTTATATCCTTGTTTCCTTTCTGGCAATCGGCATTTATTGGCCCCTGAAAAAAATCAGGAACAATGAACACCTTGGTTGTCTATTATTCGCACACAGGTAACAATGCCTATCTGGCCAGGAAATTGGCCACCGATCTCCAGGCAGACATCGAACCCATCCGGCCCCGCCTGAATGTCTTTGGATTTCTTCTTATTTCCAGTTGGCTGGGAATCAGTTTTGGCGTCCGGAAGCTTAAACATGTTGTGGGTAATTATGATCTTATTGTCCTCACCGGGCCCATCTGGACCGGGCAGTTGATATCCCCGCTCCGTTGCTTCCTAAAACAGAATAAAAAGAGCATCCGGCAATTGTTTTTTATCACCAATTGTGGTGGAAGTGACGCCATCAGGGATGACAAATTCGGATACAACAAGGTTTTTGCGAAAGTGCATGCATTACTGGGTGCCCGCGTAAAAGGTTGTGCCGAATTACCCATTCCTTTGATCGTCCCCGAAGAACATCCCGAGCAAGGCGTTACAGTGATGAAAACACGATTGTCGGACATCAATTTTAAGAGCCCGATGACTGAAAGATATCAACAAATCTTGAGCGACATCGGCGTTCGTTCAATGACATCGGTCTGACCACCCTTCCTGGTTACTTCTCTATGCCGTTTTCTGATATTTATTCCGGTATTCGATGGGAGTCAGGCCGGTGATCCGCTTGAATAAGGTCCTGAAAGCTTTGGTATCGGAATAGCCTACATCGTACATGACCTCGGTAATATTTTTTCTTGACGATTCGAAATCCCGTTTGGCGGCTTCAACTTTTACACGCTGCAGGTATTCGAGCACGGTATTTCCGGTCGCCTGCTTAAAGCGCCGTTCAAAACTCCTCCGGCTAAGGGCTACCTGCCGGGCCAGATCGGGTACTGAAAGCTTTTCGGTATAATGGCTTTCCAGGTATTCCTGAATCGTTTTGATTTCAACATCGTTGTGGTCTTTTTGGCCGGTGAAAATGGCAAAGGCATTCTGGTTATCCCGGTCAATATCGATGGCAAAGTATTTGGATGCCAGGATAGCGACTTCCCGGTCCGTGTATTTTTCCAATAAATACAACAACAGGTTCCAGTACGAATTGGCGCCTCCGCTGGAATAAACACCTTGTTCTTCGGTGATGATCGATCCATCCTGAACATCAATGTCGGGAAATCGTTCTTTGAATTCCTGGTAATAAGCCCAATGGGTGGAACATTTCTTCCCATCAAGGAGCCCGGTGGATGCCAACAAGAATGCTCCCACACACAACGAAGCCACTTCCGCGCCTTGTCCAACCTGTTTCCTGATCCAGGGAATAAAGGCCCGGTTTCTGGATACGGCGACCTGCATATCACCAAATAGCGCTGGAATAATGATCAGGTCGGTGTCCGTGACTTCATCCACCAGCCGGTCGGCGTGGATGGTATAAACCCCGTCCAGGTGCACTTCTCTTTTCAGGCCGACCAACTGTACCTTGAACAAAGGGTCTTTGCCCATGGTCGCTAAGAAATGATTGGCCATATTAAACAGGTAACGCGGATCCGCGATGGCCTCCATGACCGAATGCTCCGGGACCAGGATGGAAACAGTTTTCATTCTTTAAAGATAACGTGTTCATCGATTCCTTGCCGGCTAAGATTCCCAGGCCTCCGAATTCAGGCTATTTTCCCTATCTTTCCTGAAAGTCCTTCTTATGCTGGCTGCACAGATTCTCATTGTACTGGTTGTTCTTCTCCACCTTTATTTCATGTATTTTGAAATGTTTGCCTGGACGACCACCGGAAAACGAATATTTCATAAGTATCCCCCTGAATTTTTCACCCAGTCTAAAACCCTGGCCGCCAATCAGGGCTTGTACAATGGATTCCTGGCCGCGGGACTGATCTGGACATTTTTCATCCATGATATCACCTGGCAATCCAATGTGCGCTTGTTCTTTCTCATTTGTGTTACAGTGGCTGGGATTTATGGCGCCATGACTGCAGACCGGAAAATCTTTTTTGTTCAGGCACTACCGGCCATGTTAGGTATCCTCCTGCTGATTCTGTAATAAGAATTTAACGTCATCTTTATGATTTGCTAACCTTCGTTTGCCGGTATCTTGTCACCTGGTTGCTAATTTCGCCTTGCCAAATCAATTGACCATGATTCGTTTTTTCACGCTGGCCTTTTTCATTTGTCCTCTCTGTTCAACCTTCGCTCAACCGACAGAAAAAGCAGAGAAAATAGTTATCATCACCCTGGATGGCATGCGATGGCAGGAAATCTTCAGCGGTATGGACGAGCAGTTGGTCAATAATCCCGAGTACAACCAGGATGCCCGGCAGCGATTGCAGGAACAATACGGCGCCTCCACACCAGGCGAAAGGCGTGTAAAGCTGATGCCTTTCCTGTGGTCGACCATCGCCAATGAAGGTCAGATCTACGGCAATCGTTTATTGGGCAACCAGGTTGATAACGCCAATCCTTATTGGTTCTCCTATCCGGGATACAGTGAGATTTTTACCGGGAATGTTGATAGCGCGATCAATAGTAATGACTATCCTCCCAATCCGAATGGCAATGTATTGGCCTTTCTGCAGAAACAACCGGATCTTAACGGTAAGGTTGCCGCATTTGGAGCCTGGGATGCTTTTGACCGCATCCTTAATGAAAAGGATTCCGGATTCCCGGTAGTCTGCGGTAGTGAACCCTGTGGAGGCACTCACCCAACTCCACGCGAACAAATGCTTAATGATCTGAAACGGGATGCCTACGCTCCTTTTGGAGCATCAGAACGTCTGGACGTTTTCACCCATTATGCAGCATTCGAATATTTGAAAGACAAACACCCCAATGTCCTTTACATCAGCTACGGGGAAACGGATGAATGGGCCCACCATGGGCACTACCGTGATTATCTGGATGCCGCCCACCAAACCGACCAATGGATCGCAGACATCTGGCACTGGATCCAGTCAGATGCCGATTACCAGGACAAAACAGCCTTGCTAATCACCACGGATCATGGTCGTGGCGATCTCGATAAAAATCAATGGACCAGTCATGGACAAAGTGTTCCGGATAGCCATGAGATTTGGTTTGCCATCCTTGGACCGGGTGTACCGGGGCTCGGAGAAATCAGGCAACCTGCACAACGCTACCAAAAACAATTCGCACAGACCATTGCTGAATGGCTGGGTTATCATTTTCAAAGCAATCATTCGGTTGCTCCTGGTATCTGGACAAGCATCAAACCCTAACCCAATTAACCTGTTGCCGGTAGCAATTTTGGGTAATCTCGGGTCCGGGTAGGTTAACAAGCATTAGTTTGATTACCTTGATGGTATGATCATTTACCAAAGCCGTTCTGCAATAATTTTCTCACTTTTTGTGATCCTGGCGGTAGTACCCTGGCAGCTATTAAGCCAGGACCAGATTTCCCGGCCCAACATCCTCTTCATCCTTTCCGACGACCACACCGCGCAGGCCTGGGGAATTTACGGTGGGATCCTGGCGCCCTATGTCAAAAATGACAATATCCGTAGATTGGCGGCATCGGGTGCTGTCCTGGACAACGCCTTCTGCACCAATTCCATCTGCACACCGAGCCGAGCCAGCATACTGACCGGGCAATACAGTCACCGCAATGGGGTGTATGAGCTGGATGATGCACTGGACCCGGATACGATCAGCGTCGCAAAACTCCTCCAACAGGGTGGTTATCAAACGGCCTTATTCGGTAAATGGCACTTAAAGAAAAAGCCGGCCGGTTTTGATGATTTCCTGGTCTTGCCGGGCCAGGGTCGTTATCACAATCCGCTGCTGAAAGGCCCCGGTAATTGGCAGGACGCCAACGCCGGCGGGGTTGAATACAGGGGCTATGTCGATGATGTCATCACTGATCAGGCAATCAAATGGTTGGAACAACATGAAAACGACAAGCCTTTTTTCCTGTGCACTCAGTTTAAAGCCACCCATGAGCCATTCGATTATCCGGAAAGATATCGTCACTTCCTGGAAAACGTAGAACTGCCTTACCCGGACAACCTGATGGAATGGGGCGCGGCTGCCACCGGCCGTACCCATGATGGCTGGCCCCTGGAGATCCTGGGCCAACGATTCGTGCAGCATGCCGGAACCACCTATCCAGGCCCGGCATTCAGCCTCACCGGACTCGATTCGGTAGAAGCGCGAAAAAAAATATACCAAAAGTTCGTCCACGACTTTTTGCGCGCCGGTGCAGCCATCGATGACAACATCGGCCGATTGATCGACTACTTGCAGGGAGCCGGTTTATGGGAGAACACCGTGGTGATCTACACCGCAGATCAGGGCTATTTTTTGGGGGAGCATGCTTATTTTGACAAGCGCTTCATCTATGAACAATCACTGCGCATGCCCTTCGTCATCAGTTATCCTCCGGAAATTCCGCCCGGTTCGCACGTAAAGGATATGATCCTGAATATCGACTTCGCGCCTCTGTTCCTTGATTTTGCCGGACTGGCCATACCAGCGGCTATGCAAGGCCGAAGTTTTCGAAACAACCTGCAAGGTCGAACCCCGGTTGATTGGAGACAAGCCATCTATTACCACTACTGGACCAATCAACCTGAGCGCCCAGCTCATTACGGCATACGTACCGAAAGGTATAAACTGGCCTATTTTTACGGCAAGGCACGTCCGGGAAAAAAGCAGGATAGTATGCCCTATCCACCCGGATGGGAATTCTACGACCTGAAAAAAGACCCTGACGAATCAAACAATTTGTATATTAAAAAAAGCAATTCACGTATCGTCAGGAAATTAAAAGGACGGCTGGAATCTTTAAAGCAATCAATGGGTGACTGGCCTTGAGGGAAAAGCTTTTCCCTTATTTAAAATGTTTTGCCTTTTCTTATCAATAAATAAACGAGTTAATGTTAAATCTATCGGTTATCCTTGAAGATAGTGCCCGCCGTTACCCTGATAAAATGGCCTTCCAGTTCATGGAGACGGCCCTGACATTTTCCCAGGTCAATGCTGCAGCCAACCAGGTAGCTAATGGTCTGAGGAACCAGGGCATTGAACCGGGAGATAAAGTGGGGCTAAGCTGTTTGAATTTACCTTATTTCCCGATCATTTATTTTGGAATCCTGAAAGCCGGTGCGATCGTGGTTCCATTGAGCGTATTGCTTAAAAGGGATGAAATTGCCTATCACCTCAGTGATTCGGATGCCAAAGCGTATTTCTGTTTTGAAGGGACGGAAGCTTTACCCATGGGCACCGAAGGGAAAGCCGGCTTTGACCAGGTAGCTCCTTGTGAGCATTTTTACCTGATTACGGCTAAGCCGGGCGACCCGCCTTCGATACCGGGAGTGTCGACACTGGGGATGCTGATGAAGGATCAGTTACCGACCCTGGAGACGGCACAAACAGCTGCTGAGGATACGGCTGTAATTATTTACACGTCCGGGACGACCGGACGGCCCAAGGGCGCCGAACTGACTCATTCCAATTTATTGCTCAATGCCATCCTATCCGGCGACCTGGTTAAAACCGATCAAAACGATGTCACACTGACCGTTTTGCCGCTGTTTCACATCTTTGCAATGACCGTGTGTATGAATTCGGGGCTGTACCGAGGGGCCAGCAATGTTTTGTTGCCCAAATTTGAAGCGGATGCCGTACTCAAACTGATGCTTAAGCACAAAGTGAGCATCTTTGCCGGTGTTCCCACCATGTACTGGGGTTTGCTCATGCACGAAGATCCATCAATTGATCTGACTCAAATCACGAAGAACCTGCGGATTTGTGCTTCCGGAGGAGCCGCTTTGCCGGTACAGGTACTAAAGGAGTTTGAAGCTAAATTTAATGTACCGATCCTGGAAGGTTATGGCATGTCTGAAGGATCGCCGGTCGTGACTTTTAACCATTTGGATGTCGGCCGGAAACCAGGCAGTATCGGAACTCCGGCATGGGGCATCGAAGTCAAATTGGTTGATGAACACGACCAGGAAGTTCCGGTTGGAGAAAAAGGAGAACTCATCTACCGCGGACACAATGTGATGAAAGGTTACTATAAAAAACCTGAAGCCAATAAGAGTACCATCAAGAATGGCTGGTTGTACTCGGGCGATGTCGCCATTAAAGATGAAGATGGATTTTATTACATTGTTGACCGAACCAAAGATATGATCATACGGGGAGGCCTGAATGTATATCCCAGGGAGGTGGAAGAAGTAATGATAAAAAACGAAGCCGTTTCCATGGTTGCGGTCATTGGGGTGCCGGATGAAAAACTGGGAGAAGAGGTTAAAGCTTATGTGGTGTTGAAAAAAGGAGCCAACCTGGACGCTGAGACACTCAAGCAGTGGACGAAAGACCATATTGCTTCGTACAAATATCCGCGTCAAATTGAAATTGTTTCGGGGTTGCCAATGAGTGCAACCGGCAAAATACTGAAGAAGGAATTGCGCAAGCGTTAAATCTTAATATCAACGAATACCTATGAACCGTAAACTTCTGGCCATGGCTGGATGGCTATTACCTATCATTGTTTTTGGCAGTGTATTCTTTGCCTTTCATGAACAACGAACTTCAACGGTCGCAGATCCTCCCAATGTCATCCTGGTTTATTTTGACGATATGGGGTTTGGAGATCTGGGACGGACGGGCGCTGTTGGCTATCAGACGCCGAATCTGGACCAGATGGCCAAAGACGGTATGTTTCTCTCTCAATTTCTATCACCGCAAGCCGTATGTTCGGCATCGAGAGCCGGATTACTCACAGGTTGTTATCCTAACCGGATAGGATTCAGCGGCGCACTGGATCATACCGCACATGTCGGGATCAGTGACCAGGAGGAAACCATTGGCCAAATGCTAAAAAAACAAGGTTACGCCACGGCGGTGTATGGAAAATGGCATTTGGGACACCTCCCGCAATTTCTCCCTCCCCGGCATGGCTTCGATGAATACCTGGGCATTCCTTATTCCCACGATATGTGGCCCAACCACCCGACAGCGAAAAATTACTATCCGCCGTTGCCATTGTTCGAAAATGAAACCGTCATCGAAACCAATCCGGATCAGAGTCAATTCACGACGATGTTTACGGAGAAAACCATTGATTTCATCAAACGCCATCAGGATGGTCCCTTCTTTGTTTATCTGGCGCATCCAATGCCCCACGTGCCACTGGCTGTTTCGGATAAATTCAAGGGCAAATCCGAACAAGGTATGTATGGCGATGTGATCATGGAGCTGGACTGGAGTATCGGACAAATCCGCAAAACGTTGGATGAGCTGGGATTGGCTGAAAATACATTGATGATCGTCACCTCCGACAACGGACCGTGGATCAATTACGGCAATCATGCCGGCAGTACCGGAGGATTACGGGAAGGTAAAGGAACATCTTTTGAAGGTGGCCAGCGCGAACCATGTTTGGCGGTTTGGCCCGGAAAAATTCCAGCCGGGGTGGTCTCCAACCGGTTGAGTTCAGCCATTGATGTGCTTCCGACGATTGCCGAAGTAACCGGTGCGGCTTTACCGGAACACCACATCGACGGAGTAAGCATCTGGAATGTTCTCCGGGGTGATCCGAATGCCAATCCTCGGACGACTTTTTATTATTACTACCGCCGCAATAACCTGGAAGCTGTCCGTCACGGCAATTGGAAACTGGTCTTTCCCCATCCTGGACGCACCTACGAAGGGTTTACTCCCGGTAAGGATGGCATGCCGGGACCCAATAACGAAAATTTCAATTTCGAAGGAGGGCTGTATGACCTGCGTCGTGACCCGGGTGAGCGATACAACGTTAAGTTTGCCAACCCGGACATTGTCAGGGAGCTGGAACGCCTGGCCGATGAAGCTCGCAAGGACCTGGGTGATGAATTGACCGGTGTGGAGGGAGCCAATCACCGGCCCATCGGAAAGGCGGAATGAGAAGCAGATAAAGCTTTTTGACCACCTGAAAGCATGCAATAAATCCGGTCGACCGGTAGATGTCTTTCAAACAGGTTAAAAATAGGTTTTGCCAAACGCATGACCTCTTAGCAGTATGCTTTTCTCCGGTTTTAGAAAACGCAAAGCGAGCTTACATTCAGCATTAAATCATCCCAATTACTCGATCAACCAGGCTATCTTCTCAAATAGAGTGGACAAGCGTATATGAATATTGTAGCTTAGAACAACTTAATATACGATTCCATGTACAGAAAACTCGCCTTCCTTTTGACTATCATACCCCTAATTACATTTAAAATTGATTCCTATGCTCTCTCATCAACTTTCCCATTGGAAACTGGCCAATCCTATGAATTGAGCATCACAAGTTACCAATTCTCAACCTTTAAGGAGAATTCGCAAACAGTCATAGATGAAATAGAAAAATATCAAGTTTATACAATTACCTATCGGCTCGATGTGAAGCGGATAGATTCCACCAAAATTGAACTGGTGGCCACCTGGTTAAGCCAAAATAACGGGAATCTGGCAACCAGAGGTTTCAATAAAAACTACAATTACACCTATGCGAAAGAAATTGGACTCCATGATTGCATTAAGATCGTTGTCGACCGTTCAGGTCAGGTTATCTTGGGAGATCCCTTATTACTTGATACGATGACCCGTCAATACGCCAGGAACATTACTCCAAAAGATTACCCTTTACCATTCACGCTGGACCTATTTAATCCCCAGGATACTACCTATTGGCTGCCTGTTGAGAGGTCAAAAGATGGAATCTGGGAGCGATCATTCCAACTGAAATCCGACAATCCCCTATCTCCCCGAAAACCGCTGTTAAACCGATTTACCTACCGGATAAAATCATGGCCTGCACAGGAATTGATCCTGGACATCATCCAACCACCAAACGACTGGCAATTGACTGTTACAAGAAAATATCCTTCAATAGATGGTCGTAGGATTCAAATAAGGAATACTAGTCGGGAAACCTATGCAATCCAAAATCCGGCTCTTCTCGTAATTAACCTTACCAATGAACGGGGAATTAGCCACTTCTGGAAACTCTTTGCCAAACCGGGAGATCACTGGCAGATTACCTGGAATGAAAACAATTTACCAAAGATTCACACCCCTTATGATCCGTGGAATAACGAACAATTGAATTTTTTCTGGTTGAAATTTCGTGAAAACCGGTTGTATGATCAAACTGCATATTTTCGTGAACGTCAGGATCTCTATGGGCGCGATTTATTTATCCAATGGCTTGAAAAAAAACACCAAAATGAAGTCAATTGGCTCTCAAAAAACCCTGCTCCGGTACCAGAAGCAAATCAATTAATGGAAGCTGATATCTATTACACATATTCCTTGTGTGATCAATTCAATCTGAGCAACCCATTTCAGTATTTCAAACAAAAAAATAATGTCATTGATACAACCAGACTTTACTTGAATTATGCTGAAGAAATAGCAGCATACGATGAATATATTGAAGCCTTCATCACCAATAAACTACATAACACTCAATCACCATTTAACCCACTCACCAGCAACCCATCCTTTGAACCAATTACTGCATTTTATTACTCAATAGAAAATTTTGAAGATTTTGCCAGAGATCATTTAATGTATAAATATGCGCGTATAATAATTTCCAATCCTCTCTTCGACGCAGCCACCTGTCAGCACATTCAGCAATTGTTTCAACAGCTGGTTCCGAGTCCTTCAAAAAACAAAGAATTATTATCCTTACTGGGTAAAAGAAAAAGTCTAGAAAAAGGCACGTACTTTAACAATTTAAAAGTTCAAACTCCAAACGGAGTCCGGAAAATTCAGGATATTATCTCCGGCCCGATTCTTATTTATAACGCGTTGAGTGGTTGAAATATTAATAAAAAAGATCATGCATTTGTTTGAAAATCAGTATTTTAAAGAAATAACGACAAATCTTAAAACTACTGATATGCATGATCTCAAGTCAATTTACACAA
>JAGQXC010000341.1 GCA_020436785.1 Saprospiraceae bacterium
CGATTGTCAATGGGATCAGTCGTATTGGCTACATGACCGGAGGTCAAAATGCCTTATGGCGTGATGAAGATATTGGCGACACCCTGGTGGCCAAATCCCTGCAATTCATTCGCAATAACCGGGACCACGCATTCTTCCTTTTCTTGTCAACGGTGGACATTCACGTTCCACGTACACCAAACGAACGATTTGCTGGCACCTCCGGCATGGGCCCGCGGGGTGACGCCATTGCCGAACTGGACTGGATGGTGGGACAGATCCAGACAACACTGGAACAACTTGGTCTGACAAACAATACACTGATTCTTTTCACCAGTGACAATGGTCCTGTCACCGATGATGGCTACCAGGACCAATCCGATGAGTTGTTGGGAGACCACAAACCACGGGGCGGCTTACGGGGCGGAAAATACAGTGCACTGGAAGCCGGTACCCGTATCCCGTTCATTGCCAACTGGCCGGGACGAATTTCAGGCGGCAGGACATCGCCAGCCCTGTTCAGCCAGGTGGACCTGGTGCGTACACTGGGCACATTGGTTGGCACTCCGGTCCCTGCCGGTCAGGCCACCGATAGCGAAGAGCTGTTGGCCGCATTACTGGGTGATTCGCTTACCGGGCGTCACCAATTGATCCAGGAAGCCATCCAGCATGTCCTGACTTATGTCGAAGGCGACTGGAAATACATACCACCCCACGACGGTCCAAGAATGGTCTCCTGGGGGGTGGCCAACGAAACCGGCTTTGATGCAGCCCCCCAATTGTACCATTTGAGTGAAGATCCCGGTGAACAACACAATGTGGCGGACCAGTACCCTCAGAAGGTGCGGGAAATGGATGTGCGCTTACGGCAATTGGCTGCCTTGCCACCGGAATGACGTATCTCCCTGCCCCCCCGCTCCCTGCTCTCTGCTCTTTGCTCTCTGCTCTCTGCTCTCTGCTCTCTGCTCTCTGCTCCAAAGTATTCGTACGTACCTCTTGCATATTTCATCAGGATGTTTGATATTAGCCGGATTTTTCGTCTTATTTATGACGAATATTCCGACATATCAAAAACAAACCCTATGGACACGGAATTCATTCAGGAAAAGAACTTTCATTTTGCCCTTCATACACTGTCTTTTTGCCATGACCTGGCGCAGCACCGGGAGTACACCCTATCCCAAAAGCTCCTAGAGCAGCTGCAGCACATCCAGACCACCGTTCAGGAGGCCCTGGCCGCGCGCCGGCCTTCTGAGCGCTGGATGCGTCGCATGAAGGCCGTTAAGCTCTTGCGCGAGACCACCGGCTACCTGTCGGGCACACCCAGTGCCGCCGATTTGCTGGATGAGGGGAAAGCCTTTATGGAAATTTTGAATGTTGAAGTTTGAATGTTGAATGGAAGAAGGAAATGCACAACAAGAATATCGTCCAGGAAAAGAGTTTTGCCTTTGCTCTGCAAGTCATTGAACTTTACAAGACCATGCATGCCAGTCAGGAATATGTCATTTCAAAACAACTGCTGAAATGCGGCACCAGCATTGGTGCCAATATCCATGAAGCAGGAGCTGCACAGACCAAAAAGGATTTCATCACGAAGATGGCCATTGCTTCAAAAGAAGCCCGGGAAACTCAATATTGGTTCCGTCTGCTTCAGCAAAGTCAATTGCTTCCGTTGGATACTCAACCCTTAATTGATAGTTCAAATGACCTTATTAATCTCCTGACCGCCATTGTAAAAACCGCTCAGAACAACAGCGGCCGCTGATCGCAATCACCGCCTCCCTTTTCAACTGGAAAAAATGCAGAACAACCACTTGGAGACGTTAAGCAGGGTTTGGTCACCATTCAACACCCAGCACTCAACATTCAACATTATTAGAAGTGTTCATCAATTGCCACACCTATTATTCTTTGCGCCACGGCACCCTGTCGCCGGAGGACCTGGTCACCACCGCCGCCGGACAGGGGGTAACGGTCATGGCACTGACCGACATCAACAACACTTCCTGCACCTTTGAATTCATTGCCGCCTGCAAACAACACGGCATCAAGCCGGTGGCCGGCATCGAATTCCGGCGGGATCACCAATTTCTTTACGTGGGCCTGGCCCGCAACAAAGCAGGATGGCACAACCTCTGCGCATTCCTCAGCGAGCATTCCCTGGAGGATAAACCCCTGCCCCACGTCATGCCGCCCATCAAGGATGTCTGCATCATCTACCGGCGACTGGCCAAGCCACTGGCTGACTTCTACGACTACGAATACCTCGGCGTGCGACCGGAAGAAGTCAATAAGCTCTACCGCTCCGACACCTCCAAACATCAGGAAAAGCTGGTCGTTTTCCACCCGGTGACGTTCACTGATGAAGACGGTTTCCGTACCCATAAGCTGCTGCGCTGCATCGATCTCAACATCGTCCTGGGCAAACTGACGACAAAAGATCATGCACCGGCGACGGAAGTATTCCTGACGCCGGAGGCTCTGCGCCAGGCCTTCCTGCAATACCCGCAGATCATTGCCAACACCGAGCAAATACTCGCGGACTGCACGATCGATATGGCCTGCAGTTACCAACACAACCGGCGCACCTTCACCGGGCAGGCCGGCGGAGACCAGAAATTACTCACCAAGCTCGCGCTCAACGGCTGCGAACGCCGCTATGGCACCCATCACCGGCAAGCTCTGGAACGCACCCAAAAAGAACTCAAGGTGATCTTCCAACTGGGCTTCGCCTCTTACTTCCTCATCACCTGGGACATCATCCGCTATGCCCACTCCGCCGGCTATCATCACGTCGGGCGGGGCAGCGGTGCCAACTCAATCGTCGCCTATTGCCTCTACATCACCGACGTGGACCCCCTCGAACTGGACCTCTACTTCGAGCGTTTCATCAATCCGCACCGCAGCTCACCACCAGACTTCGACATCGATTTCAGCTGGGATGAACGCGATGATGTGACCGACTACATCTTCAAGCGCTACGGCCGCGAACACACCGCCCTGCTCGCCACCTACAATACTTTCAAAGGGAAATCCATCATCCGGGAACTCGGCAAAGTGTTCGGTCTGCCGAAAGCAGACATTGACACCATCGTCGACGAGCCGCTGGCCTCGCACAAACACCACCCTTTCGCCCGCTACATCTTCAAGTACGGCAAACGCATCGAAGGATTCCCCAACTACCTTTCCATTCATGCCGGCGGCATCCTGATCAGCGAGCAACCCCTCTTTTACCACACCGCCCTGCAAATGATGCCCAAGGGCTTTCCCATCACCCACTTTGACATGTACGGCGCCGAGGACCGGGGCTACCACAAGTACGACATCCTCAGTCAGCGCGGTCTTGGACACATCAAGGATGCCGTCGAATTCATCCGCCACAACCAGGGACAGATCGTCGACATCCACGACGTCGCATCCATTAAGGAAGATGAAAAAGTACGCGCCCAGCTGCGTTCCGGACACTGCATCGGCTGCTTTTACATCGAATCACCGGCCATGCGGGGCCTGCTCACCAAACTGCAGTGCGACAACTACGTCCATCTTGTCGCTGCCAGCTCCATCATCCGGCCCGGCGTTGCCAAATCAGGTATGATGCGTGAATACATCAAACGGTACCACGAGCCGGATACCACCCAATACCTGCACCCGGTCTTCGAGGAACACCTGGGAGAGACCTTCGGCGTCATGGTCTACCAGGAAGATGTGATGAAGATCGTCCACCATTTCGCCGGCCTGGACCTCGACGAATCCGATGTGTTACGCCGCATCATGACCGGTAAGAAAAAGACTTCCGACACCTTCCGGCGCCTCCAGGAAAAATTCTTCCGCAACTGCAAAAAACGCGGCTACCCTGACGCACTCACCCGGGAGGTGTGGCGCCAGGTTGAAAGCTTCAGCGGCTATTCCTTCTGTAAAGCCCACTCTGCCAGTTTCGCCGTGGAGTCCTTCCAGAGCCTCTACCTGAAGACCTATTTCCCCCGGGAGTTCATGGTGGCCGTGATCAACAATTTTGGCGGCTTCTATCATACCGAGCTCTATGTCCATGAAGCCCGTATGTATGGCGCCAACATCGAGCCACCCTGTGTCAATCATTCCACCTACCTGACCACCATCCTTGGCAAGGATGTCTATCTGGGATTCGTACACATCCATTCGCTGGAACGCAGTCTGGGCCAACAGATCGTCGAAGAACGCTTGGAAAATGGCCCCTACCGCCATCTCGAAGATTTCGTACGGCGCGTCGACATCGGTCGTGAGCAGTTGGAGCTGCTGATCCGTATCGGGGCCTTCCGCTTTACCGGCATGAACAAATACGAACTGATGTGGGAAAAGAATGCCGTCTATGCTCCCGAACTCGCCCATCAGCCCGGCATCCTCTTTGAAGAGCCCATCGATGATTACCAGTTGCCGGAGCTGCGTGAGACGCGCTTCGAACAGGCTTTTGATGAGGTCGAGCTGCTTGGATTCCCGCTGTGCTCCCCCTTTGATCTGTTGCAGACCTCCAACCGCGGTGACATCCTGGCCGCCCAAATGGCAGCACACATCGGACGGGAAGTCTCCATGGTCGGCTACTACGTGACCCGTAAAAATGTCACCACTGTCAATGGCAAGCTGATGAACTTCGGCACCTGGCTGGACCGCGAAGGCCATTTCTTCGACACCACCCATTTCCCGCCCAGTCTCGCCAAATATCCTTTTCAGGGTCGTGGCTGTTACCGCATCACCGGCCAGGTCGTCGAGGATTTCGCCTTCCCCAGCATGGATGTCATCCGCATGGAAAAACTACCATGGGTGAAGGATGAACGGTATTAAGGATTAGAGGTTAGCCACTAGACTTTAGAAAGCTAGTCCATACCAGCACCTGCCTCACAGAGAATAATTTAATATGGTATTGGAATACCAATCGATGCAATGCAGACGGAGTTCCGTCATCCCACCAGGCTTTGTACACTGAAAATCCCGGGTGTCCCGGTGCTTTTTTAAATCATCCCGGATTTTTATTTTTTATTGCAACCTTATACCTTTCATACCCTGTATTACCGTTTATAAGAACCTACACGTCCTCCAAGATCGCAAGACGGCTAAATCCCGTATAATGATTTTTTAAATACGCGGGATCCTATTGAGACGGCAAGTACTCTATTCTGGCAATCACAACAACAGACGCATCTATGCACAAATGGGCACTTCTGCTAGGGACGATGATGATGATCTCCACTTTGTGGGGACAGAATCCCCATGGGGAAGCCTTCACCATGGACTGTGCGAAGTGCCATGCGGCGACGGGCTGGACGCCGCTGCTTGGTTCGCTGGCCTTCAGCCACGACACCACGGCATTTCCGCTGA
>JAGQXC010000342.1 GCA_020436785.1 Saprospiraceae bacterium
CAAATAATGTAATGATTTCCTTTTTTAGTTCGTAATTTTGAATAATATCAAATCCGGTATTTTTCAGCGATTCGTAGCCGACAAAGGAAATGAAGGATCCTTCATCGACCGGGTTAAGGGCCAGGGGAAAGTATTTGTCAAGTGTGTCAGAATACGGATTATTTTTATTAATTGAAGTAATTAAAACATCAGCCATCGAATTATCCGTATTACCTCTTTCAATATTGACATCCAGCCTTTTAACGTTAATTTCGAGGTTCTCAATCAATTCATGCAATACATTGCATTCCTGTTCTCGTTCATTGCGCGATTCATTCCAGTTGTTGATTTGCAGCGCAATCAGGATTCCGACCACAACCAGGACGATTTCCCCGGCGGCATAAATGAAATACCGTCTGGCTGCGCCGGATTCCAATAATGATTTTCTGACTTGCCGAAGGAAAGTGACCATCTTTAAATATAGGTAATTCACAGGATGTAATGAAAAGGTGTGCTTTTATTCGAACGCCGCACGAATTAGTTTATGAAATTGTTGGGATATCTGGTCTGGATCAAATTGAAGAATGCTTCCATTTTTATTATGGTTCGATAAATTCTGGAGGATTTAAGCTTGAACTTAGGAGGAAGATTACTAAAATACCTAGGATTCTCCTTATTATCCCATGGGAATCAGTTTATATTGGTCCGCGTTCTGCCCAAAATCGTAGAAGTGATCTTTTCCATCAGTGATTTCTCGCTGACACTTTCGTCATTGGCTTTTTTCCGTTGGTTCATGATCCGGGTCAAATCTTCCAGGATGCCTGGTCGCTTTTCGACCAGCGGCCGCAAATTATCCGCCGACACTTCAAATACCAATGCAAAATCGATAGCTCTGACTGCAGCTGTGCGCTTTTCACCGGTTAGAAATGAAAACTCTCCAACTACAGCCCCTGGTTGCAGAACAGCCAATACCTGGTCGACTCCATTTATCCTTCCAACGACTTCCAGACTTCCTTCGTGGAGGATAAACAACGATGAGCCTTCCCTGTCCTGAACGATGATACGCTCCAGATGCCCTAGTTCAATGGGTCTAGCCCGGTGTGCCAAATGCTGGAGTTCGTCTTCATGCAGTGCTCTGAAAATTGGAATCCGGCCTAGTGTCTTATAAATTGTTTCAACCGGAAATCGGGCTTCCGTTTCTTCCCGGTCTTTGACATCGAGGCCTTCCAAATACCCATCCTGGTTTTGCAGGTATTTCAGCCGGCCATAATTTTTAGCCAGGTAGTTTTCCAGAATGCTTGCCGAAGAGGGAACACACTCTTTCCCGGTATATTCCATTAAGCCATGGTTTTTTGCCCATTCCGCCACTTCATTCATTGAACTCCGGTAATTTCGGCAGGCAGATAAATACAATCCATCCTGGTCGCCAAAGGTCTCACTAAACTGCTTGGGAATGAGTTTCAGTCCGAAAAAATTACCCCGTTCGTGCCACAGGACAAATTTTTTCAGATCGGCTGTGAGGTATTTTAATTCAGGAAAAGCCTGTTCATCCATTTTTAATACCGCCCGCTCGGCATCACGAAATACACGATGCCAGGTTTCCTGGGAATTGTGAATGTTCACCCCGGCCAATTCAATCGCT
Organism: Saprospiraceae bacterium; assembly: GCA_020436785.1. GTDB lineage: Bacteria > Bacteroidota > Bacteroidia > Chitinophagales > Saprospiraceae > JAGQXC01. The sequence continues at coordinate 1,622 of JAGQXC010000342.1, forward strand.
TGTTTCAAATCTTCGTGATGGGCATGTAAAAACAGAAGTGTTGCATTTTTCTTACGCAGTAGGTTGGTGAAGCTAACCGGCATATGCTTATTCGGACGCACACCCTTCACCGCCATTTTCCGGGCAGTCCAAACTTTCTTCCATGCTTTAACATCGAGTCGTGTTCTGATTTCTTTAAATGCCGGTAAATGACCCAGCGCTTCACGTTCTTCCGGATCCAATAAATCCAGTCCTTCCTGTTTGGCTACTTCAATGACACCCAGGCATGTTAATAATTCCAGATACAGTCCTACGCGCAATAACCATCCCGGATCGATGAGCATCCTTTTTTCCTCGACCAGGTCACCATAGATGGCCTTCATATACAGGTTGGCTTTTTCAGTGCCTATACAGAGTACTGGAAACCATGGGTGGTAATCGATACCGATTGCGTGTTCCAATTTCGCGGTACTCAATTGGATGTTGAGATCCCAGGGTAGTAGTTTCTCAATAATCCGTTTATACAACGAACCGAAAAGCGTTTCGTTATAAACCTCAAAATAATGGTAATCGGAGCTGACCACGACATCCTCAAGGTGCAGGTCCAACTGGAGTTTAAACCGTTCAAAGAACAATGAGTTAAATCCAAACAGGTCTTCGCCAGGCTTGGCTTTTTGAACATTCTCGACCAATTCGTTAACCGGAACGGATAGCGTCCAGGCTTCAGATAAATTCTCGTTTATACGCCTACTATACGTTTCGGAAATGGTTCCGGTAAGTGCTTCGTCCCCTTTCCGTTGGGGCTCAATTTCCCGGTCTATCCAGGTCGGGACCAAAAAAGAGGCTTTCCCCTGATGATCCAGAGTGGTAATGGTGGCGGTTAAAACGGCATGATCAGGAAATGAATTAACTGGTTTTTGATTTTGGAAGATCCGGTAAAGAAAGTTGATTTCACTGCTTGTCTTATCGGTGAACAAAGCAACCTCCTCACTTGAGCCTAGTCCGGGATAATAAGCTTCGTCAAAGGATCTACGTCCGGGGATAAAAGGTACAATGGTCAGGTTGTGGCTTAATACATCTTTTCGGGAGTGATACAATTCAATGTGCTTCTGCAGCAACCTGGTTTTGTCATCTTCAGAAATGTTTTCGACATTGATCTGAAGCAGATGGTTGAGGGCTTTGAGATAATCCTGTAAATCCATATTAAGACGTTACGGGGCTGATTCAAAAAGGTCCTTTATTGCAGTAAAAGATCCTGCTGGAAAGACAATTTAGTATAAATTCCTGAAGATTGTTTTGGCCATACCCGAAGTCACCTTCACCGCTTTTTCCCAATTGCTAGAAAAATGGTAAGTATGCGATTCGGGTACCAATCTGTTTAGCCCTGATTAATACCATTTTTATGAACTACCGGTATAGGATAATTTATGGACTTTGGTAATTTTATACAAGTGGATTGGAGCATAGCGGTAAGTTGATCTGGATTGAAACTCCATGCAGATCCTCGAAACCAGTATTTAAGGTTATGATTAAATTTTTTCGTTTAATCCGGAAAGAAATGCTGACTGAAAACAAATTCACCAGGTACTTGCTCTATGCCTCTGGAGAAATAATTCTGGTGGTGATTGGGATTCTGATCGCCTTGCAGGTCAACAACTGGAACGAACAACGCAAACAACGGGTCAGAGAACTGCATTACCTGACCAACCTGAAATCCGATTTGATCCTGAATATTGCCGAAATTGACAAATACATCACGACCCGGACATCCAGAACCGCATCGGCTTATTATGTATTGGACTATTTTGAAGGCAAGCCATTGACCGACCTGAATGAGTTTAACAAACAATCGGTAAATGTATACACCTGGCAAAAATTTTTCCAGATCGACAATACCTTCCAGGAATTAACCAATTCGGGTAATTTGTCCATCCTATCCAATGATTCCATTAAGAGTGGATTTCTAAACCTGGAGACCCTCTACAAAAAACTTAAGTACGAAGAAGAACATTTCCGGTACGATTCAGAAGTCATGCTTTATGAACCGCATTATGCGATTGCAGATATCAATGCGGTCGTTAAAAATTATATGTATCAGGTAACCAATGGGCAGCAAGGAGAAAATGTGGAACTTTCCAAGGCGGATTTTGAAGAATTGCTTAAGAACAGAAAACATAAAAACGGATTCGCCATGGCTACCTACGAATTTCCTTTTATGAATAGTGAATTGGAGGAAATGAAAGTCCTGTGCAACCGGATCATTGTATGGATAGATCAGGAATTGGCTAAAGGATAACAATCCAGGCGGAATCAAAATACACCCTCCCTTACAAACCTTGTGCACCAAACATATAATCACTTAGCAGTTCACGTGCCCGTCCCGGATTACGCCGACCAGGACTGGAATTAGATGCCGATTTTCTGTAACTTGAATAAAACCAAAAGTCGATGAGTACATTACTGATCATTGGAATAATCATATTCCTATTCCTGTTTGCGGGGATCAGGATCGTTTTTGAATACAAACGAGGATTGAAGTTCCGGTTTGGAAAGTATGTCCGTATTCTAAATCCGGGATTTCGCTGGATCATACCCGGAGTGGAATCCGTACAGATCGTAGATATCCGGGTCATAACCAACAACATTCTTTCACAGGAGGTCATGACTTCGGATAATGTGCCCTGCAAGATTGACGGCGTTCTATTTTATAAGATTACCAATCCGGAACTGGCTGTTTTACAAGTGGCACAATATGAGTTTGCCATCACCCAACTGGCCCAGGCCGCTTTGCGGGATGTGTGCGGTAAAGTAGAGCTGGATACCATTTTATCGAACCGGGAGGAAATTGGCAAAAATATCCGGGATATTGTCAAAGCGGAAACCGATGAATGGGGCATCGCGGTGATTGATGTCAAGATCAAGGACATCCTCCTGCCAGAAAATATGCGCCGGATGATGGCCAACCAGGCTGAAGCAGAGCGTTCCCGAAGAGCAAGGATTATCCTGGCTGAAGCGGAAGAGCAGGCTGCGGGCATGTTGCTGGAAGCCGGAAAAAAAATCGACGAATCGCCTTCCGCCATCAAGCTGCGCCTCTATCAAACACTCGCTAATATTGCGGCAGAAAAGAATTCAACGATTTTATTCCCTTTCCCGGAAGAAGCTTTACCCAGAGGACCTAAAATATCTTAGAATCAATGGAATGGATATCCATTTTATGAAATTGGAAATAAGATACCAGTGTAAAATGCCTATTAATGGCCTATCCCTGATAAGCGCGGTCTTATGGTATAAGCTTCCTTTGGGTTAATGACCAGGACTTGCTGGATGTCTTTTTCGGTAAATCCATACTCCAACAACATTGGAATAAATAAGGTAAATAGGGCCGTGTGTTCGACATAGGTATTTGCTTCAGCATACGAATACCAGCCGGCATCCATTGAGAGCAAGAGCCGGTGCAAAAAGCCATTTTCCTTTAAATTCCGGACCATTTGTAAATATTGATACAATGCACTGGAATCCTGTCCTTGTGGTTGGACCCAACCCAATCCATCCAGTGATATCCAGCCTCCGAGACGAGCCATACGCACATGTCCATCACGGCTACCGTTTTGCGCATGGGTCCACACGAAAGCTGAGGGTGAGACATTTTCTTGTCCAAGGACTGCTATTTGGTTAAAGGCAGTGGTGTCGATACCGGTATGACTTACGATCGTAAGCCCGGTTGCTTTGTGGGTTAAAGCCGCTGCACGGACAATGCGTTCTTGTAAATCGCTTAACGTAGAATCCGGGTCTACTGAGATTTTAATCAAGCCGGGTCTGACACCACTTTCGTTTATTCCATTTTTGAATTCATCGATCCATACTTTGGCCATTTGTTCCGCGGTCCATTCATAGGCTTTGGCAGGTACATAAATATTGTTCCTGGCACCGTAATATCCCGTGTTGGTGATGAATTGGATGCCCGTTGCCTCAGCCAGTTTTTGCAACAATTCCACGTTGCGGCCCAGGTAATTGGGGGTGCATTCGAAAATGGATTGCACGTTGTATTCTTTCAATTTCCGGAGGTGGGGAAGAATGGCCGTGAAGGCGTTCTCCTGATCCCAGTCCTCTGCATGCGTGCTGTCCGCCGGGCGCCAGTCCAGAAATACATGTTCATGGATCAAAGCTCGTCCGAGGCTGTCAGCATCAATGGGTCCATTGATGGTCATGATTGCATCAGCATACGGTGTGGTCTTTTCGGTGCACCTTAACAGGGAAAAGAAGCTGGTGACGAGGATCGATATACCTATATTGATGATCAACGGTAGGGTTGTAACTGGTGCGTCTTTTGTATTTTTAGACAGCATACCTGATGCATTCCATTTCATCTGTTACCTTATTCGAGTCTATTTTAAATGACTAAAACAGTCGATTGATGCCAAAAATAAAATTTAAAAAAGATCAATGGATGGAATTGGTGGCCATCCTGTTTTCCCTTACTGCGTTGGTCATTTCAGGATTTTCCCTCCTGATCGGAAAACAGCAACATCAGGATGAAAGTACGACGGTGGAGGGATCAGCCATCTGGATCATATTGCCTCCCGATTCCGACATCAACCACTACAAACGCGGATTACGTAGTTGCTCATACTTGTAATAATCGACCTCTTACCATTGTTTAAAAGTATGTTCAAAAGAAGTAATGATTAAATTACTCATTTCCCTTTCAAGCTGCCGCCAGATTGAACCAGTCCTGATAGGCCCCCTCCAGCACTTGTAATATTACCGGCAACACGTATTGCACGATCCTCAAAATCCATTGACCGTAGAACCGGATCCGGAAGGTATTTTGCCCGGGTTTGACTGGCGCAAATACAACGCTGATTAACTGAAAATGACCTCGTAACGGACTAAGCTTTTTTATTTCAATTGGACTATTCTATCTATCTTGATGTCCAGGGTATACATGCTATTAGTATCCTTCCAATAAACACTGATCGAACCAATGTTTACAAATCTTAAATTCGTCATTTACCTGCTTGCCGCCATTCTGGGAAATCCATTTTATCAAATGGTATCCTATTTCGTTTGCCAAAGTTTGGGTTGGGGAAGCGAACCGTCATTTAATGTTTATCAGGCCAATCTAATGGGATACCTGTTTATCTTGGTCGTTATATTTATTATCCGCTTTGTGATTTATTCACGAATTTTTACTTCGCAAGAATACCCGATGACCATCCGGGGAAGCAATAGCTTTCTTTATCTTTTCGCAGAAAGGCATCTATTTCAACTATTGGGTTTTTATACGCTTTGGCTATGGGCCCAAGAGTTGGAGGGAAATGTTATTGGATTTCTTGTTTTTCCTCTGACTTTAATAACCGGTATCGTTATTTCGGTGGTGACCTTTATCAGGATTCTCAGACTAAAAAAGAAATGGCGTCAGATGCCTACCGTTACTCTGGGAGATCAAGTAAGTGGGGACCATCAGGTTAGTTAAATTTTCACATTCCAGCCGGATTACATGGTGGCCCTGAATCAATCAACGATTTTTATATTTTCCTCAGATGGCAAGCATTTAATAACTTTAAAACTGCAATTCCAATGTGCGTTGTCAGAAAATTATTTCAGGAGAAGACAAATGGCCTCAATAGTGAATCGAAGCCATTTTCATGCAATTATCTCTTTTTGATCGCTTGTTTATAAATGGGATTTTGCGCCAAACATTCCGGACAACCCATTTTGGACATCTTAAGCGTACTTTCTTTTGCTTTGCTTAAAATATCTTCCCATTTCGGCTCATCTTCTTCACGGAATACACTGACTTCCTC
>JAGQXC010000343.1 GCA_020436785.1 Saprospiraceae bacterium
TAAAAAGAGCCTTTGGATATGGTTTCTACATTATTGTTTCGTGCACCATCGATGATGTCGTCACTATTGAGGTGCATTTCCTTGATCGGCTGAAGTCGATAAGACCGTGAGACTCCTTCATTTTCCTTATAATTGGCAGCCACGAGGTCCGTTATTTTATCCGCGACCTCCTCCGGGTTAGCAGAGGGTTTTAATTCGGTAAATACCATAAAATTTTCCGATGCCCAATCGTTCGCCAAAAAATTCGCATAACTGGAGTCACTGGTATGGGTGCTTTGAGAATAGATTACATCAAAATTGAAGCTTGAATTTTTTGGATGATCGGCAATGACGGCAGTTACCTGAAACGGTTGGGGCATAAATTCCCATTTTACCGATTTACCCACCACCTTATCGTCACCAAATAATTTGAGCGCCAGATCTTTGGTCAATACGATGGAATTCGGTCGACTTAATGACGTCCTGACATTTCCGTCCACTGCCTTAAAATCAAACATCTCCATGAATGCATTATTGGCATAGGTGGCTGTCTCAAGAAAAACATTATTATTTTCGGGATTGCTCAATTGAGCCCGTCCGATCCTGGCAATTACCGCGCTGTTTTCTACCTCACCAAGCTGTTCTTTGGAAGCTTTAGCCACGTTATAACTGGCCGCCGCAATCAGCATGTCTTCAGTGCTGGACTTTTTATGTTCCACCACACGATAGAGATTTTCAAAATTTTTGTGCTGTCGGTCAAAAGTCAATTCATCAAATAGGTAAAGACCGATCAGAATAAAACAGGTCAGACCAAAACTTAATCCGAGAATATTAATAATGGAATAGGAACGATTTCTGAATAAAGTCCGGATGGTCAGTAATAAATAATTCTTAAACATTTTAAGTTATTTGAATAAATCCCTCGGAAGCCTATTCGCTCCTTAAAGATTTGGTTGGATTATTAAATGCGGTTTTTATGCTTTGAAAACTTACGGTCAGGAAAGCAACCGTTAATGCTACTATTCCGGCTCCAGCAAAAACATACCAATGCAATTCGATCCGGTAGGCAAAATGCTGCAGCCAACGTTGCATAAAAAAATACGAGAGGGGTGCAGCCAGGATCAAGGAGATGGCTACCAGTTTTAGAAAATCCCCGGACATCAGTCCTACCAACCCGGAAACACTGGCACCCAGCACTTTGCGTATCCCAATTTCTTTGGTCCTTTGCTGAGCGGCGAATGTCGCCAGGCCCCACAATCCCAGACAGGAAATAAATAAAGCGATCAGGCTGAAAAACTCAAATAAAGAGAATAAACGCTGCTCCGACTCGTAAAATGAATTGATGTTCTCGTCGAGGAATTTCATTGAAAACAGATCCTCCGGGAAGAGGTCCTCCCAGGCATGCCGGATGGCTACCATGGTCTTTGACACATCGCCCGCGGGCGTTAACTTGATGCTGGCTTCCCGGAATGTGGTCGGGATGTTGCACAATAACGTCGGTTTGATCGCCTTATGCAGCGATAGCGTGTTAAAATCATGGACGACACCGACAATCTCCGGTCGCCAGCCATTAAAGCCAAACCAGAACCTTTGTCCCAGCGCGGCTTCCGGTGAGGAGAAGCCCAGTGCATTGATGAGGGACTCATTGACCACCACTTTGGGAATTTGATCTTCGACAGGAAGTTTGGGCGAAACAAAGGATGAATCGCCAGCCTGGATCAACCGTCCAGCCAATAATCGCATGCCATATAAGGGAGCATAATGCTCATCCGCCATGATTACCGTGACATCTTTCCGGTTTGGGTCTTCCCCGTCGGTAAGACTCATCACGGTGCCCCAATGTCCATCATTGGTTGGCGGGGTGGTTGAAAATGCAACATCCTGGACTCCGGGCATGCCGGATAAGGCGTGGGCAAATTGTGCGATTTTATCCTTGTCCGGAATTTCTGTCAGCAGCACGTTGTCCTTAACAAAACCGAGATCCATGGTGCGTAAAAACCTGACTTGCTGACGCATGAATAATAAAGATGTCAACAATCCCACCGAGAGGGTGAACTGAGCTACGACCAGGCCTTTCCGCAGCCATACCGAATGACGGTCCACCGACTTCCATCCTGCTTTGATCGATTGAGCCGGATGAAAACCTGAAATCACCCAGGCAGGATACAGCCCGGCTACCAGACTGGTAAGCAGCACGCCGGCCAATAAACCGATGATCAATCCCGGTGATTGCAACAGCGTGGTAGAAATTTCCTCATTCATCAACCGGTTGATCTGAGGCAAGCTAAGCTGTACCAGTAAATAGGCCAGAATTCCCGATAGTCCGGACAACAACAACGCTTCCTGTAAAAAGGCCAACAGCAATTGACTTTTACCGGCGCCCACCGATTTCCGGATCCCAACTTCTTTGGCGCGTTGTAAAGCTTGTGCCGTACTGAGATTAATAAAATTAATGCAGGCCAACGCCAGAACACCCAGTCCGATGGAGCCAAAAAACCATAACCATTTGGGGTTAATGGCTTTTACCCATTCTCCCCCACCCCGGTATTGCTCTTCAAAATGCACCTTGAGAAGTGGTTGCAGGGACAATTCACAAGTTTCTCCTGCAGGAAGATTGGGATCGTTATTCAAATTTCGGTCATAAATGGACTGAAGGCGGGGCTGCAAACCGGCAGCATCTTCCCCGGGAGGTAGCATCACCAGGGTTTCTCCCCCGGATACCATTCCCCACTGGGTTAGCGGTGCACCATAATATTCACTGGTCAATGAACTGAACGAGATCAGCATCGAAGCTGGTAAGTGCGTATTCGCAGGGAAATCTTCCGCGACCCCTCCAACGGTCAGATCCAGTTTGTCTTTTAACTTAAAAGTCTTACCGATCGGGTCTTCCTTACCGTAAAACTTCTCAGCGACCGATCGGGTCAGGATCACCTGATTGGGTGTATTAAGAACAGTAAATCCATTGCCTTCGATCATGTGGACGTCAAAGAGGTTTAGAAAATCAGCATCCGCAAAGAGGACGTGATCCTGGATAAACTTCCGCTTGGGTCCTACCTCGATCAGTGCATCATAATCCGGATGAACATGCGAAACCGCTTCAAATTCCGGAAATTCATCCCGGATGGCATCCGCCAGCGGCACAGGGGTTGAAAAATGGTCGTGCCGTTCACCCGAAAAGATCCAGGTCTGATTGACACGGTAGATCCGCTCTGCATGGGTATGGTAGGTGTCGTAGCTTAATTCATGGTGTAAATACAACCCGATTAAGAGACACACGCTCAATCCCAGGGTCAGACCCATGACATGCAAGGTGGTCCCCAGCTTTTGCCTGGTGAGCCGCCGTACGGCTATGCGGAATGATGGTAAGGTCATGTTGTTTTCTTTATGGATTGATTAATAAATGCAACCTTATCATTCGTTGTGCAGAGATTTGACCGGATTGGCAAAGGCTGCCCGGATGCTCTGTAAACTTATGGTCAGGAAAGCAACCGTAACGGCGATCAGGCCTGCCAGGAGGAAGGTCCACCAGGGAAGGGCGATCCGGTACGCGAAATCCTGCAACCAACGGTGCATCAGTATCCAGGCGACCGGCGTCGCAATCACCAGGGCAATCCCTACCAGTTTCAAAAAGTCTCCGGAAAGCAGCAATACAATGCCTTGTTCAGAGGCACCCAGCACTTTGCGAATGCCGATTTCGCGGGTGCGCTGCTGAACGGTAAAAGTTGCCAGCCCCAACAACCCCATGCAGGCAATGAAAATGGCCATAAATGCAAAGAGGTTGGTAATTCTGCCAATGCGGTTCTCCGCCTCATAAATGGCATTAAAATGCTCATCCAAAAAGGTGTACACAAATGGTTGGCTAGGCGCAAATTTGTCCCACCAATTCTGTAGATTATGGATAAACTGCTCCAGATCACCGGTCTGTAACCGGATGCTCAGATAACCGCGGCTATCCCCTCTGAATAGGGCCAATGGCTCAATTTTGTCGTGCAGGCTGGCAAAATTAAAATCTCGAACGACCCCGATGATTTTGTGGATTTGCAAAGCGCCTTCATCCTGGGCAAAATTGACTTCCTGACCAATGACCTCGTCATGAGGATAACCATAAATGCGGGCCATCGTCTCGTTGACAATCACTGCCGTACTGTCCGTCCGTATCTCAGGCGAAAAGTCACGGCCGGCGACCAACTCCAATCCCATAGTTTTCAGGTAATCGAAGTCTACCCACCAGTTATTGGACAAAGTGGTATGGTCCTGATCAATAACCCGGCCCCGGATGGTGGTACTTGAATTATCTTCCGTGTTGACGGGAAGGTAACCACTGACACTGGCGGAACGGACCACGGTTTGTTCCTGAATCTGTCTTTTTAATGCCTGCAGGTTTTCGCCGGCGAGGTAGGGATCGTGCAGGACGAGTACATGATCTTTATTAAACCCAAGTTTTTTATTTTGAATGTAGTGCAGTTGCCGGCTGACGACGAGTGATCCGACCAACAAGACCATCGTGGTCGAAAACTGAAAAACAACCAGGGCACTGCGTATCCCCCCTGACCATCGCATGCCTGAGGTGCCAAGTTGCGTCGTACTATTGCTTTTCAACACCCGCGCCGGGTGAAATTTCGAAAGTAAAAATGCCGGATAACTACCTGCCGCCAGTCCAATCAACGCCGTAAAGAGAGCGGCACCTGCCAGCAGACCAGGTTGCCAAAATGCACTAAGCGGCAATTGTTTTCCGGAAAGTTCATTAAACGGGGCTAATAGCAAGGGGGCTATTAAAAAAGTCAGTGCCATTGCCAGCAAGCTCATCAGAATGCTTTCAAACAAGAACTGGGTGGCCAATTCACTGCGACGGGCACCCAATGATTTACGAACCCCCACCTCTTTGGCCCGGACCGATGATCGTGCACTGGAGAGGTTCATGAAATTGATGCAGGCGAGACTGAGAATGAATAGCCCGATGATGCTGAAAATGGCTATGTATTTGATGTCACTGTTCGGACTCAGTTCGCCTTCCAAATGGCTTCTTAAATGGATGTCCTTTACCGGGAAAAAGCGGGCATATGCATAGTTACCGGCTGCCAGAAATTCATCCCATGAGGTGCCAAGATATTCCTGGATAACTTTAGCCAGGTGTTCATCCAGAATGTCTGTTGCTTTCCGCGTTGCTTCCTGAGGGTCAGCGCCTTTTCGCAACAGAAAGTAGTTGTAGTAAGTGGTACTTCCCCAATTGTCGTCCCATTCCAGCGTTAATCCCGACATCGCCCGGAAAAAATCATATTGAAAATGTGTATTAGAAGGTAAATCCTCCATCACGCCGGTTACCTGCATCTCGTCATCCCCGATCTTGAGATGCTGCCCCAGTGCCACTTGATCGCCGAAATATTTATCAGCCACCGACCGCGTCAGAACCACTGAATTAGGAGCCGCCAGGGCATTTCTGGAATCTCCTTCCAGCAACGGATAAGGAAATACCTGGAAAAAAGTACTGTCGGCGTAGATCACTCGTTCGTTAAATGACTGATTGTCTCTATGCACCACATGATTTCCCCAGGGCCTCAACCGGCAAAATGCTTCCACTTCCGGTATCCTCTGAGCAAATTCCGGTCCGGCCGGTTTGGGTGAAGAGGCACTGAGAGCCAGTTGATCCCCCAGTTTCGCTTCAAAATTCAAACGGTACACCCGGTCAGCATTCGACAGTGTCCGGTCATAACTGAGCTCATCCTTGACGAACAGAAAAATGAACAGAAAACTGATCATTCCCAAACTGAGACCGACGAGGTTGATCACCGTATAGAACCGCTGATTCCGCCAGTTTCTTAGTGCAATTTTGAGGTAGGTCAGGAGCATAATTTTTCAGGTTTAAGGATGAGAAAGTGGTTATTTATTCATTACGGAGTGATTTAACCGGGTTGGCCATGGCGGCTTTGATGCTCTGGAAACTAATGGTCACAGAGGCAACCAATAAGGCAACGACACCTGCCACTACGAAGGCCCACCAGGGAATCCGGATCCGGTAGGCGAAATCCTCCAGCCACCGGTGCATCAGGTACCAGGCCACGGGGGATGCAATGATCAGAGCCAGAATGACCAGTTTTAAAAAGTCCATGTTCAGCATGCTTACAATGGAAGTTGTACTGGCGCCCAGGACTTTTCGTATCCCGATTTCTTTGACCTTCTGTTGAACGACGAAGGCCGTCAGGCCAAGAAGCCCCAAACAGGCTACCAGGATGGCCAGCATGGCAAATCCAATAAACATTCTGCCCTGGCGTTGTTCGGCTTCGTAGAGTTCACCGAAGCGCTGATCCACAAATTGATAATCAAATGGAAATTGGGGTAAAAACTGCTTCCAGGTCTTTTCCAACTGGGCGATCCCGCTTTGCAGATTACGACCCTCCATTTTAACTGATAACCAATTGTAGTTGGTACTGTCTGTAGGTTTAAGCATGATCATGGACTGGATGTCCTGATGCAAGCTTTCAAAATTGAAGTCGGCAAGGACACCGGTGATGTGCACATCCCGGCCGGCATATTTTATTCTCTTTCCGATGGCTTCCGCCGCACTGCTAAAGCCAAGATCTTTCACTGCTGTTTCATTCAGAATGATGTTTCCGGTCTTATCCTGATCCCGGAAATTTTCTCCGGCGGCAAATTTGATGTCATAGGTGGGGATAAAGTCTTCGTCAATCAACAAGGTCTTAAGATCAGCGACGGGTTTTTGCAGTGAATCTCCTGATAATTGCACCTCTGCCGTACCATAGCTGTCCAACAGGCGGCCGGAAGGAATCCTGGAACTCCTGGCAACGTCGCGGATGGCCGGGTTGGCCAACAGTTCATGTTTGAAACTTTCATACTGCGAGCTCAACGGGTCGTAATAGTTGACGGTAATAAGATGATCCTGATCGAGGCCCAGATTTTTGTTTTGCATAAAACTTAATTGCCTGAATACGACCAGGGTGGCAATGATCAGCGTTCCTGAAATGGCAAATTGAGCGACGACCAATACCTTGCGCAAATTGCCTGAACTGCCTCCCGATCCGCGGTTCCTGTCACCCTTCAACATGCCCAGCGGCCGCATGGCCGACAAAAAAACGGCCGGATAAATCCCTGCGAGGAATCCGGTCAGGATGGCTACCACCAGGATGAAACCAAATACACTCAGGACGGGCAGATTGCCGAAACCCAGGTGGATATCCATCATCCGGTTGACCGCAGGAAAAGCTACCCAGCAAATGGCGATGGAAATCAGCCCGGCCAATAAGGTTAGCACAATCGACTCCCCCAAAAATTGCTGCATGATCTCTCCCCGACGGGCACCCACGACTTTGCGCACACCAATCTCTTTCGCCCGGATGGCCGAACGGGCCGTTGACAAATTCATGTAATTGAAGCACGCGATCAGCAGCACCAGCAGGGCAATGACTGCGAAGATGTAGATCCTGCGAATGTCCCCGTTCTCTTCGATTTCCGAATCAAGATGAGACCTTAAGTGGATGTCGGTCAAAGGCATCAAATGCAGCTTGGTCCGGTCACTGGCTTTGCCCTGATCGTAATAACCGGCCATATGCTTATCGATGAAGTCGGGAAACTGTGCCTCCAGATTCTTATAGGGATATCCCTTTGGCAACAACATAAAGGTCGAGAAGGAATTATTGCCCCAATTGGTCCTGAGTCCTTCTTCGCCATAAATGGTGGAGTCGCGCAGAGTATTGAATGCCAGCAAGATGTTCGGATGGAAATGGGATTGCTCCGGAAAATCCTTAAATACGCCGCTAACCTTAAAGTTATAGCGTCCCATTCCGGTCATCATCTGATCCATCGGATCCGTATCGTTGAAAAATTTTTTAGCGGTGGTTTCACTCAGCAGCAAAGTGAATGCATTGTCCAGTGCCGAAGCGGTATCTCCTTCAATCAGGTCCACATCAAAAATCTGGAAAAATGAAGGCTCAGCCACAAAGACATTGTCTTCATTAAAAATATAGTCATCCCGGCGAAAGGTCAGGTTCGTCTCCAGCATACGCACGATTTGCTCGATGTCCGGATAGTCGTTTTTCAGAAGTGGGGCAAAAGGTGGAGCCAGGTGTCCGAGATGCAGTTGTTGCGAACCGTCAGAATTGATGAATTCCCGGCTCACCCGGTAGATTCGGTCGGCATTGTGATTGTACCGGTCGTAGCTGAACTCATTCCAGATATACGTTCCGATTAGTAGACAACTGGCCATACCCAGGGATAACCCCACCAGGTGGATGGCGGTTATTCCTTTTTGCTGAAGCAGGCTGCGTAGCGCTAATTTTAAATTATGACGAATCATGGATCAATTGGTTTTAAGGTACTATTCACTACGGAGTGAATTAATTGGACTGTTGAATGCGGCACGGATGCTTTGAAAACTGACCGTGAGAAATGCAATGAAGATGGCTGCGCCGCCGGCAATCAGAAAGACCCACCATCCAATGGAGATGCGGTAAGCAAAACCCTGGAGCCACTGATGCATGACGTACCAGGCAATCGGGCTGGCCAAAACGATGGCTACCAGAACCAGCTTTAAAAAATCCTTCGAAAGAAGCCCGACAATGGTGCTTTCAGATGCTCCGAGAACTTTGCGGATGCCAATCTCTTTGGTTCTTTTTTCAATGGTATAAGCAGCCAGGGCGAAGAGTCCCAGACAAGCTATAAATATGGCAATCAGACAAAAGACACCAAACACCTTGCGCATGGTCATCTCGCTGGTGTACAACTTGGACCAGTCTTCATCCAGGAACGTGTAGGAAAAAGGCTCTTCCGGGACCATTTTATTCCACATGTTCTTGATGGACTCAACGGTTGCGGGAATGTTACCGCCTGCCAATCGAACGGTAATCACTCCATCTACCCCCGGCCGGAAGGAACGCGTATTGTGCACCAAAAACAGAGGCGTCACCTGGTGATGAAACGACTGGAAATGGAAATCTTCGATAACTCCGATAATGGTGTAAACGGAGGGTGTACCTTCGACCGGATTCAGGAATACATCACTGGAAGTCAGTGTGGTTCCGATGGGATCATCCAATCCCATTTCTTTCACCGCTGCTTCGTTGACAACAACATTCAGTGAATCGGCGAATTGTTCTGAGAAACTGCGACCCTGCAGGATCTTCATGTCCATGCACTCCACATAACCGTCGTCGATGATCAGTCCCGAACCGGTCGTCGTTTCGTCGGCTCCGGTGGGCTTGAAGGACATGCCGAAATAATTGTCTCCGGGTTGGTTGTTGCAACCACTGACGGCAACCACACCTGACAACTGGCGCAACTCTTTTTTGAATGTCTCTTCCTCCTGGTACTCCAAATTGAAACCGCCTTTGATATTCAGTAAGTTTTCCTTGTCAAATCCAAGATCCTGATTCTGACTGAATTTCAACTGATTATAAACCAAAATGGTCGCAATGATCAGGAACACCGAAATGCCAAATTGCAGGACCACCAATGAATTGCGCAAGATAACCCGTTGGGTTCCGGTGGAAATATGGGCCCGGAAAGCATCGATGGGCTTAAATGAAGATAAATAGGTCGCCGGATAGGTCCCGGACAATAAGCCGGTAACCAGGGAAGCTGCAAACAAAATACCCAGAAAAGACCAACTGGTCAGCTCCTGGAAGCTAAAGGATTTGCCCGTCAGGGTGTTTAACCCAGGCAAAGTCAGGAAGTTTATCCCCAGGGCCAGGATGCCCGCAATTAAAGAAACCATGATGGCTTCGGTGAAAAACTGTCCGGCAAGCGCTCCGCGGGTGGAACCCATTGTTTTCCGGATGCCTACTTCGCGAGCTCGGCTGGCAGACTTGGCCGTTGTCAGATTCATGAAATTGATGACGGCAATAAGCAGGATCAGCAAAGCGATGAGAATAAAAAACTGCACTCTTTTTAAGGATCCGGGTGCTTTAATTTCCGATTCCAGATTGGACTTCAGGTGGATATCGGATAGTTTTTGCAGGAAATAACGGTAGCCATTTCCCTGAGATTGGTAGGTGGGGTAATCCACACCAAAGTTTTGCAGGATCTGCCCGGATGCATATTTGACCACAATATCCGGCAATTTGGACTCTACGACGGCAGGGTCCGTTCCCGGCTTGAGTAACAAATAGGTGTATGCTGAAAATCCGACAAAATTGGGTTGTTGGATAAAAGCTCCCAGGTCCGCCGAGGCAATCAGAAAATCAAAAGATAAATGGCTGTTTTCGGGCACGTCGGCACAGACACCGGTCACCTTGAAGTCGTTGTCGTTATTGGCTACATCCAGGATCTGCCCCATCGGATCGGCGTCACCAAAATACTTTTTCGCTATGTGTTGGGTAATGATGACACTACGCGGCTGGGACAATGCTTTTTTTGCATCACCCCGCAACAACGGAATGGAGAAAAGGTCGAAGAAATTACTGTCCGCCCACATGAAATTATCCTCCACATAAAGGTTGCCGTCTTTCTTGATGGTGGTGTTATTACCATTGAAATAGAATAGTCTGCAGGTCTCTTCCACCTCTGGCAGGTCCTGGGCAACGACCTGACTGTAGCCGTTGGGAATGATGGCATAGAACCGTGAACGGCCGGGGTATTTGCGTTCGAGAGCCATGCGGTAGATGCGATCTCCTTTTTCATGCCAGTTGTCGTAGCCAAGTTCACCTCGTACATACAGCATGATAAAAGAAAAACTGGCAAGGCCTACGGCCAATCCCAGAATGTTGATGGCCGAATAACCACTGTTTCGCTTCAGGCTGCGAAAACCGGATTTGATCAAATTTGCAAGCATGGCTTTCATGATGTACAATTATTTCTTTTGAATTATTCGTTACGCAATGAGTGTACAGGACTTCTCCGTGCTGCCCGGACAGATTGCCAGGAAACGGCCAATAGGGCAAAGAGTAGAGCCCCGGCTCCGGCTCCGACCATGATCATCATCGAGGGATGGATCCGGTATGCAAAATTGGTCAACCAGTTTTGCATCAGGTACCAGGCTGCAGGGATCGCAATAACGGTTGCCAGAAGGATCATCAGCGTCAACGGTTTGTTCAGTAAGATTAAAATTTCTGAGGTCGATGCGCCAAGTACTTTGCGCACACCAATCTCTTTCATACGCTGGGCGGTGGTCAGCGTGGCGATGCCAAACAATCCAAGGCATGCAATGAACAAGGCCAGCAGCGTGGCCAGCGTAACGATTTTGCTCAACCTCTGTTCCGTACGGTATTGTCTGTCAATGGTGTCATCCATAAATGAATACTGGAAAGCCTGGTCCGGCACCAGGTCCGCCCAACTATTTTCGATCCGGGGCATCGTTGAAGCTATTTGACCACCCTGCATCTTAAGCGTAAATTTGGGATTGGGATAATCCACAAAGGAGACGTCCGGGGCAGCCATAAACATCCCGCGTAAATTGGTGGTCATCACCAGGGGATGGACCTGCTCATGCAAACTTTCAAAATTAAAATCCTTCACGACACCTGACACGGTAAACTGTTCAAAGGGCTGGGGCAGCTGTTCTCCCAGATTCACTTTAAATTCTTTGATAAAAGATTCGTTGACAATCACCGAATTCAGATCGGTCGCATCGGCGCCGGTGAAGTTGTGTCCTTCCACCATTTCAATTTGCATCAGAGGCAGAAAATTCTGATCAATGGCATTCACGTTGAAATGACGGTATTGCCGGGTTTGAGCATCCGTATAGCCCAATGTTACCCAACCGGGAGTACCCAGCGCATGGGTAGAGACACTGATCTCTTCCACACCGGTTTCCGATCCAAGTTCGGAAAGGATGCGTTGCCTAAGTGCTTTGCCTGATTTAAACATATCATCGAGCATCATCTTTTCCTCCTGGTAAGGGATCACCATCAATTGATCGTGGTCAAATCCCAAGTCTTTATTCTGCAGATAATGCAACTGACGGGACATGGTCAGTGTACAAATGATCAATAAGATGGAAATGGTAAATTGAACTCCGACCAGGCTCCGTAGTGTCCCAAATTTTGGCTGTTTGGCAGCTTTAACGTTGCCTTGCAATGCCTGAATAGGTCTGAATCCGGATACGATCATGGCAGGATAAATGCCAGCCAGGAGACCAGTCAACAAAGCCAAAGAAGCCAAGAAAACAATCATGGGAACGTTTAGCGTCAAATCGAGATGCTTGTCGGCCAGGCGATTGAAGTAAGGGAGAATCAGCTGAGCAACAACATATCCGGCAATCA
Organism: Saprospiraceae bacterium; assembly: GCA_020436785.1. Classification (GTDB taxonomy): domain Bacteria; phylum Bacteroidota; class Bacteroidia; order Chitinophagales; family Saprospiraceae; genus JAGQXC01. The sequence goes on from JAGQXC010000343.1 coordinate 12,189, forward strand.
CCGCCATGGTCGCAGTAAGGATAGATTCCACCCAGTATTGTCCGATCAGTTGGCGCCGGGAAGCCCCAGTGGTCTTACGAATACCCACTTCCTTGGCCCTGGTCATTGAACGGCCAACGGCTAAGGTGGTAAAATTGATCCCTGCAAGGATTAAAATCAACAGACCGATGGCGCCCAGGATGTAAGGGTATCGCGGATTGCTCACCGGTACAAAACCAACCGGAAAAGCATCGTCCAGATGAATATCGGTTAGCGGCTGCAGGCCAACTTCGTATTCTCCCGGCTCATAGATTTTTGCCACCTGGGCATCAATCAGGGGTTGCATTTTTTTCTCCACTGCCAACCGGTCTGTGCCCGGTTTAAGCAACACGTAGGTTTCTACGTTGATGTCGGTCCAGCTGACCTGGCCATTTTCGGATAACCGGCCTTTAAATGTCTGCAGCGGAACCAATGACGTGAATTGCAGGCTTGAATTTGCCGGCGGCTCAGCAACCACCCCCGTCACCTTGAAGTCCGTCCAGTCATCCATATAAACTTTCAGCGTCTTGCCAAGGGGACGTGGATCCCCAAAGTATTTACGGGCCAAGCTTTCGGTGAGTACAATTGAATTCGGTTCACTAAGGACCCGGTCGGGGTCTCCTTCCAGCAACTTGAAATCAAACATCTGCAGAAATGACGGTTCAACCGCGTGGATATCCTCCTGGCCCGAATGGGCTTCTTCTTTGAACTGGACCGGGAAGGTCATGTAACGGCTGATGGCCTCAACCTCGGGTATATTATCTTCCAAAACCGGCCCCAAAACATAAGGTGTAACGGTATTGAAGAAAATTTCTCCATCCGCGTGCTCTTTGACCCAGGCCCGTGAAATGCGTTTGGCTTCCGAATGAAATTGATCAAAGGTCAATTCATCCTTCACGTGGGTTATCAGAAGAATAGCCGCAGCAGTCCCGATGGTTAATCCGAGCAAATTAATGGTGGAATACAATCTTTGATTGGTTAGGTTCCGCCAGGCTACAAGAAAATAGTTTCTGAACATGCGTTAAGTTTAATGATCAATTGACCGGTTACTCATTACGAATGGAATGGATCGGGTTCATCAATGAAGCTTTGATAGACTGCCATGAGACCGTCAATAAAGCCAGCGCCATTGCACTCAGTCCGGCGCCAATCATGATCCAGGTCGATGGATCAATGCGAAATGCAAAATTATTGAGCCACCTGTTCATCAGGTACCAGGCGAGCGGTATTGCCACCAGACTGGAAATCAGGATCAAATAGGTGATGGGTTTGTTGAGCAGTACGAGAATCTGCCCGGTGGATGCGCCAAGCACTTTCCGGACTCCAATCTCCTTCATGCGCTGGGAGATCATTAAGGTGGTTATACCGAATAGCCCCAAACAAGCGATGAAAATGGCCAACAGGGTGGCGAGAAAAAGAATGCGTCCCAGGCGGTGATCGGCACGATAAAGCCGGTCGATGTTATCGTCCATGAAGGAATAGCTGAAAACCTGGTCCGGTACCATTTCTTTCCAGGCATTTTCGATTTGAGTCAAGGCACCGTTTATGTCCCCACCGGAAATTTTAAATGACAATTTTGGATTCGGATAATCTACGAAACCCACGTCGGAAGCGGTCCGGATCATCCCGACCGGATCGGCAGCAAGGACCAGTGGATGTACGGCCGAGTGCAGACTCTCGAAATTAAAATCATTGACGATGCCAATCACTTTATATTCCTGGAAGGGTTCCTGCAACGGACCGCCAATCGGATCCTTCAGGCCAAATTCTTTTACAAAAGCTTCATTGACGATGACAGAATGTTTATCACCTGCTTCTTCGCCGGTGAAATTATGCCCTTCACTCAATTTAATTTGCATCATGGGAAGAAACTGGTCATTGATCCCATTCAGGTAAAAGCTGCGGAATTTTTGAGTCTCCTGGTCGGTGTATCCAATGTTACCCCATCCAGGTGTCCCGAACGTATGCGTCGATAATGCCACCGCCTTGATTTTTCCACCTGGTTCGAGTGCGGAAGCCATGCGCTGACATAATCCTTTGCCGGCTTCGACCTGATCCGCCAGGCCCATCCCCGATACCGAATACGGTACAATGAGCACCTGATCCTGTGAATAGCCCAGATCCTTATTTTGCATAAATCGCAATTGGTAGAACATCGTCCAGGTACAGATGATCAAAAGGATGGAAAGTGAAAACTGGCCGATGACCAATATTTTCAGGGTTGTGTATTTGTTTTGTTTTGCATGACCGGCCATGCCCTGGAGTGCGTACAACGGTTTAAAACCGGAAACCACCAAAGCCGGATAGACGCCGGCCAGCATTCCGGTGATGGCAATCAACCCGGCCAGAAATAACCCGGATTTTAGATCGAAATGGAGCTCCAGCTGCTTATCGGCCAGGAAATTAAACCCCGGGAGCAATATTTTAGCTAAAAAGAATCCTGCCAGTACAGCAATGGAACTGGTCAGCAAGGATTCGATCCAATACTGAGCCATCAACTGCATGCGTTGGGCACCGGTCGATTTGCGGATTCCCACCTCCTTCGCGCGCGAAAGCGATCGACCCACTGCCAGGGTGGTGTAATTGATGCCGGCCAACAATAAAATCAGAACGGCAATGATGGCCAGGATGGCCGGATACCGGGCATTGCTTACGGATACAATTCCTTCCGGAAATGCATCGTCCAGGTGGATATCGGTGAGTGGTTGCAAACCGATTTCATATTCTCCCGGTTGATAAATATCGGCGACCTGAGCGTCGGCAAATGGTCCCAGTTTCTTTTCAAATTCAGCGATATCGGCGTCCTTATTCAGTAAAACGTACGTTTCGACATTTACATTGGTCCAGCTTGTACGCCCTCCCTCGGACATGATGGTTTTGGTCAGTTCAAAGGGAACCAAAAAGTCAAATTGAATGCTGGAAGTATTTGGCGGATTTTCACTAACCCCGCTGACGGTAAAATTCGTCCATGCCCCGTCGACAAGGATTTGCAGGTTTTGTCCCATGGCATTTTCCTGACCAAAATATTTTTCGGCTGTCTTTTCCGTAAGGACCACATTGTGGATTCCGGACAATGCCCGGGAAGGATCTCCCTGTTTTAGGGGAAAATCAAAAACATTTAAAAAGCCCGGCTCAGCGACATGGATTCGTTCTCCATCTGCAAATTCTCCTTGCTTTATTTGAGCTGGAAAAGTCAGATACCGCACAACTTCTTCAATCTCAGGGAAACCATCCTTCAAAGCCGGACCGAGGATGTATGGCGTCACTGTATTAAAGAAAACATCGCCTTTATAATGCTCCTTGACCCAAGCCCGGTAAATCCGGTCGCTTTTGGCATGAAACCGGTCAAAGGTCCATTCATCCCAGACCTGACTGAATAATAAAATAACAATTGCGGTGCCCAGCGTCAATCCCAATAAATTAATACCGGAATACAATCGTTGTTTTATTAAATTTCTCCAGGCGACTAAAAAATAATTACGTAACATTTATTTTATTTATTGGGTGATCGATTTTATTCATCTTTTAGCGCGTTGACCGGATTGGCACTGGCTGCTGTGATCGTCTGGTAACTGACCACCAGGAGTGTAAGACCCATGGCGCCCACCGCGGCCAGCGCAAATATCCACCAGGACAAATTGGCACGGTAGGTATAATGCTCCAACCAACGGTTCATGACCAGGTAAGAAACCGGTATGGCGATACCCAGTGAAATCAGAACCAATTTGACCAGATTCCAGGACAACATGTTCCAGACGCCGAGCACACTGGCTCCCAGGACTTTTCGGATGCCAATTTCTTTGGTTCGCTGCTCCGCGACAAAAATGGACAGGCCAAACAAACCCAGACAAGAAATCAAAATGGCCAATCCGGCGAAAAAACCAGAGAGGGTCCCTACCCTTTCCTCTTCTCCGAATTTGTATGAATACGCTTCATTGACAAACTGGTATTCAAATGGTTGTTCGGGATTAAATTCCTTAAATACTTTTTCGACCTGTGCCAGGGCTTCACGCACGCCCATGCGGTTGGCCAATCGCAGGATGGCGAAACTACCGGCGTAATCGGTCAGCGTATAGATGACCGGACGGACATCCTCATAGGGAGAACCGGTGATGGTATTTTCGACGACTCCGATGATTTGCATCTGGTCATCCCACCAGGTGACCTGCTTGCCGACCGGGTCTTTCAGGCCCATAAATTCAACGGCAGCCTGATTTAAAATCACACCGCTTGAATCCATCGCATACTCACGCGAGAAATCGCGCCCCTTCAGGATGTTCCATTGAATGGTTTTGCCATAGTCATGCGATATGTTAACAGAACCAAAGTCAATGGACAGATTGGGATCCTTGCCGGGCCAGCTGAAGCCGCTGGTACTGCTCCACACACCGGTGGTGGGACTCCCTGATTCTGAAATTTCTTCCACAGCGCCGCTTGAGACCAGAGCATCCCGAACTGCCGGCAGGTGGTCATGGATGGAAGCGTTAATGACCGGCACCATGATTAAACCGTCCCGCTGATACCCTACCGGCCGGTCTTTGGCATGTTGGATTTGCCGATAGACTACCAGGGTACCAATAATAAAACTGATGGATACTGCAAACTGGATAATGACCAGAACCTGACGGGGCAACGCAGCCAGACGGCCGGTCTTGAAGGTTCCCTTAATGGCTTTCAGTGGATTGATCGCTGCCAGATAAAAGGAGGGATAACTACCTGCAATCAGGCCAGTCGTTAGCATAAATCCCAGGCTGACCATCCAGAATGAGGGCGAAGTCCAGGGAATGCTCATTTCTTTGTGGGCAATCCGGTTAAAAAACGGCAGGGCCAGTTGCGAAAGGATCAGCGTAACCGCAAACGCAAGAAATACCGTCAGGAGGGACTCAGTAAAGAACTGCAGAACAAGTTGTCCACGTTTTGACCCAATGGTTTTGCGGACTCCAACTTCTTTGGCTCGATTTTCACTGCGGGCTGTGCTAAGATTCATAAAATTAATGCAGGCCAGAAGCAATACACAGAAACCAATAATGCTAAAAAGCTTGACGTACCGAATCGCACCACCGGTATTCACGCCATCGTTGAACTCGCTGTAAAGGTGCCAGCGATCCATCGGTTGCAGGAACAATTCCGGTTTTTTTTGTGCCAGCTCCGGATTCACTTTTTTCAGTTTGGCATCTTTGATCCGTTCGGAGACTTCCGCAAATCCGGCCTGACCTTTCAACTCCACAAAGACATCGACAAAATTTGGCCGCCATGGATCACTGCCACCACGAAACCAATCGATGTTGGAAAAGAAAAACTGCCAGGGGACAATGAAATCCAGGCCTGAGAAATGGTTGTTATCGGGGAAATCCCGGTAGATTCCCGTCACCTTTACTTCCGGGAATTCATCAATTTGAATCGATTGTCCCATGGGATCTTCATCTCCGAAAATGGCTTTGGCAACCGACTCGGAAAGCAGGATGGACGTGGGGTCATCCAATCCCCGGCGGCTACCTTCGACCATATCCAAAGAAAACAATTCAGGCGCCTCTTTCTCCATAAAACAACCGGGTGCATTGATTTTTTTCGACCCGATGGTCATCAGGTGGTCATCTTTTGGCGTGCCCATCACGACGTATTCAAAATCTGACCCGTAATTGGTACGGAGTTCTTCCGACAAGGGAAAGGGCATGTTGGTCCAGGTCTGGACTTCCCCGTTATTGGTTACATTTTGATAAATCTGCGCAATACGATCGTGATTGGGAAACTGACGGTTGTAATTAACCTCATCATAGACCCACATGGCGATCAACAAAGCGACCGCCATGCCAAAAGATAAACCGGTAATGTGAATAACGGTTAACCTTTTATTTTTAAGCAAATTGCGCCAGGCGGATTTAAAATAAATTAGAAACATCATTTTCTTATTTCATTTTTTAAAATCAGGTTCGGTCTCATTATTCAGATCTTAAAGAGTCTACCGGGGCAACCAATGCGGCCCGCATCGATTGTATGCTTACGGTGGCAATGGCAATAAATAATGCCATGGCAGCTGCGACGACAATGACCCACCAGCGGATTGAGATGTGGTATGCAAAATCCGCCAGCCAGTGACTCATAATCCACCAAATCAAGGGTACGGAAAGGACGATGGCCAGAGAAACCAAAACAATAAAATCCTTACAGAGAATAAAAAGGACATGTTGCACCGAAGCTCCCAAGACCTTACGAATTCCTATTTCCTTGGTACGCTGTAGCACATTGAATGCCGATAATCCAAGCAATCCAAAAGAGGCAATTAAAATGGCCAGAAATGCAAAAATTCCAAAGATTTCCCCAAATTTCTGGTCAGACTGATATTGCTGATTAAAAAAGGCATCCAGGAAATAATATTTGAAGGGATCATTGGGGAAAAATTGTTGCCATTTTTTTTCAATGGCAGCAATGGTCCCGGAAACATTCGATGTCCCTATTTTTATCGAATAAGCATTGCGGGTATTGGGAGTCAGGCGAAATACCATCGGATCCACCGCTTTCTGAAATCCCTGGTGATGGTAGTTATCCACGATACCCAACACAGAGACCGTGTCTCCGGCAGAAATAATCCGTTCGTTGAGGGCTTGACTAAGATCGTTAAATCCTAACAGCCGGGCAGCCGCTTCATTCAAAAGGATCCCATCCCCGTCCGTGGACTGGTCCCGGGAAAAATTCCGTCCTGCCACCAATTTCAGGTCGTAGGACGGCAGAAAATCGTAATCAATTCCGATGTTAAACAAAGTGACCATCCCCCGTGAATCACTGGCTAGCCGCTTGGCGCTATTGGTCCAGTAAATTTCTTTGCCCATGATACTGGTCGACGCGGTCACACTCTCCACATCGGGCATTTGATTGAGTTCATTCTTGAATGGTTGGAAAATTGTCCGGTAGAGCGAATCCTGGACAGAACTGGCACCTTCCAGGACCAGGGTCTGATTGATGTTAACACCCAATTGCTGGTTGCGCATGTAATTGACCTGCTGAAAAACGATGATGGTTCCGGCGATGAGTACAATAGAGGCGGTGTACTGGGTGATAATCAGTCCCTTGCGCAAATAACTGCCTCCGGAGCTATTTTTAAATAACCCTTTCAGTACAGTGGCAGGCTTGAACCCGGACAAGACCAAAGCCGGATAGATTCCTGAAATGATGCTCCCTGCCAGAAACATTAAAATAAACCAATTCCAATAATCCGGATTGAACATCACATTTTTCCCGGATCCGATACCGGTAAACTGCACAAACCAGGGACTGATTAATCGCATAGTGATCAAACCCAATAACAAGGCAATGAAATTCATCATAAAACTTTCTGTCATGAACTGCAGAATCAACTGCTGCCTTTCAGCCCCGGCGACCTTCCGGACGCCAACTTCCCGGGCTCGCTCAAGGGATCGAGAGGTGGCCAGGTTGACATAGTTTATCCAGGCAATTGCTATGATCAGAAAGGCAATTAAAAACAAAAAGGAAACAGCCTGTCCGTTGCCATTTACCTCGGCTTCCTGATTGCTATTGGAATAAAGATGAATATCCGTCAAGGGGATTAAATGCACATCGGCCGTCACATTGTTGGCTTGACGCCACTCATTATTATTGATGTGACGGTCACAAAAATCGGGGAATTTGGCTTCCAATGCGGCCACATCCGTGTGGGGTCGAAGTAATAAATACGTGTAGAAATCATACCAGCCCCAGCTCGTTTCGGTTGGGTTAGAGGTATTGCCAGATTCCTGGACCAAGGCGGTCAGGGTGTTGTAGGATATCAGTAAGGGAACAATAAGATGGGAATTGGCCGGCAAATCCTTGAAGACTCCGGAGACCTCCAGCGTGCGGTTACGGTCCGCATCCCGGCTAACCAGCTTCTTGCCGATGGGATCCTCCTCGCCAAAATATTTTTTTGCCATGGATTCCGAAAGGACAATGTGATAGGGCTCATTCAAGGCCGTGTTTGGATCCCCTTTAATAAATTGTACACTGAACATCTTCAGGAAGGCCGGGTCAGCAAAATATCCTTTGTCTTCCGTGAATTTTATATCTTTTTCCTCATTGCTCAACAACAAATTGGCATCATACAACCGGCAAAATTCTTCAACTTCCGGAAAGTCTTTTTTCATGGTCGGTCCAAAAGCCGGGTAAACCGTGGCCGATTTCCAGGCCAGCTCACCTTGCTGGTAGGAATCCAGCCGAAGCCGGACGATGCGATCCGCGTTATCGGGAAAATCATCAAAACTGCGTTCCCAGGACACATACTGAAAAATCAACAAACAACAGGTTATACCCACCGTAAGTCCGGTAATATTAATTAGGGCATAACCTCTGCGCCGGGAAAGATTGCGTAAAGCGATTTTAATATAATTAGCCAGCATTTGATGCAGTTTAAATTAATTTATTTTTTTATTAATCTTCTCGCAATGACTTAATCGGGTTAGCCAAAGCGGCGGAGATACTCTGAATGCTTACGGTTGCAAATGCAATGACCATCGCTGCCAAACCGCCTGCCAGGAACATCCAGGGACGGATCGAAATCTGGTATTCATAATTTTGCAGCCACCGATCCATCATCCAATAAATAATTGGTGTGGCAATAACCAGGGCAATGGCTACCAATGCAATAAATTGCAAGGTTATCCGGGCGACAATTTGGGTGGCCGTTGCTCCCAATACTTTCCGGATTCCGATTTCTTTGGATTTTTGTTCAACCATAAAAAGCGCCAGCCCAAATAATCCCAGACAGGCGATTAAAATGGCAAGCAGGGTAAATCCACCGATGATTTTTGAAATTTTCGTATCCTGTTGGTACTGAGCCTCCACCAGTTCATCTAAAAAATGCCATTCAAAGGGAGTATCATGGATTACCCGGTTCCATATTTGTGATAAATCGGCAATCAAATGATTTTGGACACCGGCATTCAAGGCCAGCATCAGATAAAGGTTTTGATCGGTAGGCTCGTATAAAAAAAGCAGTGGATGAATCGCTTCTTTCAGTGAATTTTGATTAAAATCACGAACCACCCCAATGATTTCATAATCAGATCGCTGACCCTGGTATTCAGAAATCAGGTGCTGACCAACCGCATCATCCGGATCTATGTTAAAGGCTTTCAGAGACCTTTCATTGACCAATACTTGCCTTGCCGTATCACCCTGGTTAAAATTTCGCCCTGATAAAATCGGAATGCCCAGCACTGAAAAATAATTTTCATCAACCTGGATTAATTTCAGGTTGCTTTCAATTTGGGTGGTTGCTGCGGTAAGGTTAAAATCCTGAGCCACAAACTGACCTGGCAATACCCGCATCCCCGCCAGGTCCTCGACCTCGGCAAGTCGCTGAATCTCTGCTTTTACAATCGGCATCTTTTCTCTTGACTCACTGGTCTGGAATGGGATCACAATCCGGTTATCCCGGTTAAAACCCAGATCCTTTGATTTAAGAAATTGGATTTGCCGTGCCATAATGATCGAACCGATAATCAGCACCAAAGAGATGGCAAATTGAGCAACCACCAGGCCCCTGCGCAAATGATCACTCATCACCCCTTTGCGAACCATTCCCTTGACACCTTGAATCGGAGGTACACGGGCCATTAGTATGGCCGGGTAACTGCCCGAAAGCAAGGCAATCACCCCATAAAAACCGATCAAACCACCGCCAATCAGCAAGGCTTTACCTCCGGCCAGATTCAGGTTTTCACCCGTGAATTCGGCAAGCCTGGGCAACAATAAAGCAGCCAGGAATATGGCGACAATCAATGAAATACCAACCGTCAGGAAGGCTTCCACCAGATATTGCCCGGTAATATTGCGCTTTTCTGCGCCCAACAGCTTACGGACCGAGACCTCCTGGCTGCGGGCCACCGACCGGGCCGTCACCAGATTCATGTAATTAATGCTGGCGATCAAAATGATCACAAAAGCAATCAATGACAGGATGCTCAACAATCTAAGATTGCCTCCGGTGTCCAATTGATTGGCCCGGGTACTATGAAGATGAATATCTTTCACCGGCTGCAGGGTGAGTGTCTTTTCAATACCGGTCTCCCTCAACTGATCACCACCATGCCTTTGTAAAAAAGATGGCAGCTTGGTCTCCAGGCTACTCGGATCGGCGGTCCGGGCCAACTGCACATACCCGAAAATAAAATTGCCTCCGGCCCATTGGTCATTTTGACGGACGTACTCCCCGATACCACCGCTATTCATCGACATATAGAAATGAGCCCGAATGTGCGACTTATATGTCTTCGGGTTCACAACCCCGGTTATTTTAAATGGGTGGTCGCCAAAGCGATTGAAAATCCGGATGGTTTGGTTTAGAGCCCTTTCCTTGCCAAACAGCTTCTCTTTAACCGGCAGTGTAAGCACTACCGTATAGGGCTCCATTAATGCCTGTTCCGGTGTCCCTTCCTGCCAATCATAGGTAAACATGGAAAAAAATGTGCTATCCACGTAATAACCCTTGGATTCAAAAAAGGAAACATTCCCGTACTTGAGGATGTGCTGGGATGTTTCGGGTGGATCGACGACCCGTGTGGCGTGTAAAACTTCCGGGAAATCAGCTTCCATGGCCGGAATAATCGGCGGTGAAACGGTAGCGGTTATCCAGGGATTACCGGTATTGATCAACTTTGTTTCTACCCGGTATAATTGATCTCCAAATTGATGATGCTTATCGTAATCGGTTTGATTAAGTACATATAAAACAATCAATAAAAAACCCGTTGCACTGAGTAGGTACCCCCCCACATTGATAAAACCGACAATGCGATTTCTTTGCAGGTTCCGGAAGGCGATTTTTACATATTTCCCAATCATGGTCGTTTATTGATTAATAGCTGATTATCAGGTTATTCCGAGCGAAGGCTATCCACCGGGTTGGCCAGAGCTGCCCGGATGGCTTGTATACCAATGGTTGCGAAAGCGATCACTACGGCCGCCAGCCCGGTCAGGCCAAAAACCCACCACTTTATATCGATGTGATAAACAAAATTTTGCAACCAATTATGCATCAGGTACCAGGCCAGGGGACTGGCAATAACCAGCGCGACCAGGACCAGTTTAATAAAGTCCAGGGACAATAGGCCTACAATACTCTGGATTGATGCCCCCAACACTTTGCGCACCCCTATTTCCGATATACGTTCCTGTACATTGTGGGTAATCAGTCCAAACAAACCGAGACAGGCGATCAAAATGGCGAGCAATCCAAACGCCTTGCAGGTCCTGGAAAGCCTCTGGTCGTTCTCATAAAACTCCTGAATGCTGTCATCAAAGAACCGGCCTTCAAAAACCTGCTCCGGTAATATCTGATCAAAAGTCTGTTGGATATCCCGGATGGTCGAGCCCACCTGGTCAGGTTTTATTTTGACGCCCACACTCCAGTAGAATTCACTACGGGTAGAGATCAACAATGGTAATAATTCGTTGTACAAGCTATGGGTATTAAAATCCTTTACCACACCGGTGATTTCAAGATTGCGCTTTCCCATTCCGATCTTTTGTCCCACCGCTTCCTGGGGATCCTGCAGTCCCAATTTTTGCACGGTGGTTTCATTGATCACACATTGCCGCATCGTATCGGAGGGGCTGTACCAGCGTCCAGCTACTAATTCTAATCCGTACGTCTTTGGATAATCGACATCTCCCATGATCATGGTGATCGAATAGGGCTCATCTTCCGGGCGACTGGCGTACCGGAAATTGCTGGACCAGGTGTTGCCAGAAAAAGGTAAGTCACTGCTGAAACTCACCGACTCAACCGTTGGAATTGCCTGCAATCCTGCTTTCAGAGCCCGTTGTCTGGACAAGGACGAACTATCCACTCCCATCGGGAAATTATAGATCAGATCCTGTTTGAAACCCAGGTCACGGTTGCGGATGTAATCCAACTGGAACAAGGTGATCAAAGCCCCAATCACCAATCCCTGTGCAATTACAAATTGGAGGACAACGAGGGCACGGCGCATGGTAATGCCTCTCTTTCCGGAGTGCTTCCGTTTTCCATACAAGGCGGTAGCCGGGGAAAAACTGGCCAGAACCAGCGAAGGGTAAATGCCTGCCAACAAGGTCACCCCTAAAGCAATAACGGCCAAAAAGACAAATACCATGGGATTTGACAAAAAAGGATAATCGGAAGGCACTTCGGAAACGTACCGCAAGAGCGGAGCCAGCAGCGCAGCCATCAAAGTACCCAGAGCCGTCGCAACCACGACGATGATGGCTGTCTCTCCCATAAACTGATTGACCAGTTGTTTCCGGTTACTTCCCAGTGTTTTGCGCACGCCGACTTCACCTGCTCGTAACGTTGCACGTGCCGTCGAAAGGTTAATAAAATTGAAGCATGCCATGATCAGTATGAGCAAACCGATCGCACTCAGGATCCTCAGGCGGCTTTTCACCATAATGTGGGTCCCGGAATTATGCCAGCGGTCATCAAAGTGCAGGTCGCTGAGTGGTTGGATCAAATGAAAATGGGATTTATTGCCATTACGATCTTTGTATTCTTCTTTACCTATTTCTTTTAAAAGGGCATTAGCAGAAGCGACTTCATTGGGATTTTGCAAAAGGGCATACATCTGGTTGTTCGAAGAACAGCTACCCCAACGCTCGTCATAAAAAAAATCATCCTTGTGACTGAGCAACGTTTTCCAGCTAATCAATAGCGGAAAGGTAAAATCACTGTTTACCGGCATATCCTTTATGATGCCTCGTACGGTCACTTCGGCGACATTGTCCAACTGAAGAACCTTGCCAATCATTGCATCAGGATCCGTAGCAAACCTATGGGCAAAAGATTCGGTCAGTACCACAGATCCCGGTTGATCAAAAGATTCAAGCGCTTTCGGAGTGGTCCATTGAACGTCAAACATGTCAAAAAAGGCCGGTTCCACAAAGAATGCAGTCTTGTCGTCCGGCAGATTGAATTTTTTCATCGGGCCCCCATCAGGATCCTTCATGGTGACCGAAGGCCATACCTCTTTTACGCGACTCAGGGCCTCGAACTGTGGTACGGTACTTTGGATGGCATCCATGGCTGGAACCGGGACACAGACGACATGATCCACTGAACCGTCCAGGCCCTGGTGTTCCTGAACGATGCGCACCAATCGGTCGTATTTTGAAAAACCTTTGTTGAAGCTCAATTCAAAACTAACGATGCGGTAGATCAGGAGAACCGAGGCAACTCCTGCAGCCAGGCCGATGATATTAATTAAAGTATACGTAGGATGCTTGCGCATATTCCGCAGTCCAATCAAAATGTAATTCCTTATCATAATGGCATTATTCAGTGTTATTCAATCTCTAGTCAATAGGCGGACACTTTCCATCATTCATCACGGATCGAGTTCACGGGATTGCTCCAGGCAGCCCGGATGCTTTTGTAACCGACCGTGAGGAGAGTAATCACCAAAGCGCCCAAACCGGTGACCGCAAATACCCACCAATGGATTTCTATGCGGTAAGCAAAATGATCCAGCCATTGCCGCATGGCGTACCAGGCCAGCGGCACGGCCAGTACAAATGAAATCACCAACAATACAATGAAGTCTCTGGTCAGTAAGCGGATCAGGCCTGGTGTACTTGCTCCTAATATTTTCCGGATGCCAACTTCCTTGATCCTTCGTTGGACCATGGCATTGGA
>JAGQXC010000344.1 GCA_020436785.1 Saprospiraceae bacterium
GGTTATTGATCCAGTCGCGAATCGCTTCGTTGGTAGCGTCTTTCAGTGTTTTACTGCCGCTGGTGGCCGGCCGTACTTCGGCACCCAGCATTTTCATGCGGGCTACATTGGGCGCCTGCCGTTTGATATCCACTTCACCCATGTAAACAACGCACTGAATGTTCATCAGGGCGCACACGGTGGCTGTGGCTACTCCATGCTGGCCGGCGCCGGTCTCGGCGATGATCCGGGTCTTTCCTAGCCGTTGGGCGAGCAGGATCTGGCCAATGGTATTGTTGATCTTATGTGCCCCGGTGTGATTCAGGTCTTCACGTTTGAGATAGATCTGACATCCGTATTCTCCGGATAACCGCTCCGCAAGGTATAGCGGGGAGGGACGGCCTACATAGTCCTTCAACAAGTGGCGAAACTGTTCCTGGAATCCCGGTTCTTCCATAATGTCGAGGTAACAATTCCGTAGCGTCTCGATGTTATGGAACAACATTTCAGGGATGTACGCCCCACCAAAGGGCCCGTAATAACCTCGTTGATCAACGGTATAGCTCATCGATAAAGTTTTGTAGTTGTGGAATGTCCTTTACACCGGGCTCGATTTCAAACCGGCTGTTCAGGTCGATACCAATCAGCCGGGGATGATCCAGTGCCCGGATGGAGGCGACGGCGCCCGGATCGATGCCGCCGCTGAGTAAAAAAGGCGTAGCACCCCGGTAGTTGTCAAGCAGGCTCCAGTCGAACCGGATGCCATTGCCCCCCGGTTGTACGCCTTTGGCATCAAATAGAAAGGCATCAACCACATCTTCAAATGCATCCAGTTGATTGAAATCGAAACGGTCGTCGATACGAAAAGCCTTCCAGACGCCGGCATGGGTTCGTTGCTTTAGTTCATAACAGTATTTGGGATTTTCCTGCCCATGAACCTGGATGATATCGAGGTCATGGATGGCTTTTTTCCGGACTATATCCCGGATTTCGGCATCCACAAAGACACCGACCCGTTTTAATTGACAGGTATCGGTTCGGCCGGGCGGATCTTCCGCATAACGTGGTGATTTGGGATAAAAGATGAAACCAATGTAGCGTACTTCCAGTCCGGTCAGTAACTGTACGTTTTTCAGGTCACGCATCCCACATACCTTGATGGATATTGGTCGGCTCATGCGAGCTGGTTTTTGGCTCCGGAGATTTGCTGGATAAAGCGGTTACAGGCTTTGGCCGGTTCCGGGTGTTTCATGAATTGTTCTCCAATCAGAAATCCCTGGTAACCCACCGTTCGCAAATGCCCGACGGTCTGGGGATCGGAGATGCCGCTCTCGGAAATCTTGACTTTTTCCCGGGGAAGTAAGGGATATAGATTTTCTGAACTCTCGATGCTGGTGACGAAGGTTTTGAGGTTACGGTTGTTGATGCCAACCACATCGATCTCATCGCATATTTTGTCCAGTTGCTCTTCTCCATGCATTTCAAGTAAGACTTCCAGGCCGAGACTCTTGGCCCGGCCGGCAAGGTCTTTTACTTCATCCATTGAAAGGACCTCTGCAATAAGCAGAATGGCATCGGCGCCAATGGATTTAGCCTCGATGATCTGGTAAGGGTCGATGGTAAAATCTTTGCGAAGGATCGGACAAAAATTGAAATTGCGGGCCGTTGTTAAATCGGCATTGCTGCCCCCGAAAAATTCCTGGTCGGTCAGGACAGACAAGGCGGAGGCGCCCGCTTGCATGTAACCGATGGATACTTCTTCCACTTGTGCATAAGGATTAATGAATCCCTTCGACGGTGATTTGCGTTTGAATTCAGCAATGATACCGGATTTGTCCGGCCGTAGTAAATATTTGGCCAACGATACGGTCGGAGTTTCAAAGTAGATGGTTTTCTCCAGCAAAGCCTCCGGATAGAGTGTTTTGTTCCGGGCCACTTCTTTGCGCTTTTGGGCAACGATTTTGTCAAGAATATCACTCATGATTTGCTCAGTTCGATGAGTTTGGTAAATGCCTGATAAGCCTGGTTGCTTTCCAGAGATTCCCGGGCCGAGGCCACACAGTCAGTCAGTGACCAGTCCGGATGGAAACATTGAATTCCAAGAGCGGCATTGGCCAGAACGGCGTCCGTTTGTGCTGGGGTTCCCTGATTTTGCAACACATTGGAGAATATGGTTGCGGCTTCCGCGACGGTGTCGCCCCCGTGCAATTGTTCGGGCTTCAGTACTGGCAGCCCCAGTTCGTCCGGATGAATTTCACGTTCATACCAGGGTGATTTGGCAATGAAAGATCCGGTAAGTGAGACTTCGTCGTATCCGTCCAGGCTATGAACGATCATGTATTGTTTGTCGGTCTTCTGGAATTGATAATGATAAAGCCGTGCCAGATTGCGATTGAAAACTCCGGTGAGTTGGTAATGCGGTTGGGCCGGATTGACCAATGGTCCCAACATATTAAAAAAAGTTACCAGGCCTAACTGCTTGCGGATCGGCCCTACGGCTTTCATGGCCGGATGGAAGAGGGGTGCATGGAAAAAGCAAATATGCGCCTGTTCAATCTGCCGTTCGAGCCGGTCCAGGTCATTGGTAAATTGATAACCCAGATGCTCCAGAACATTGGAAGATCCACACGCGCTGCTGACACCGTAATTGCCATGTTTGGCTACTTTGTAACCCGCCCCGGCCAAAACGAAAGCCGTCAGGGTCGAGATGTTGAAAGTGTTTTTTTTGTCACCGCCGGTACCACACACATCGATGGTATCGTAGGCGGAGAAATCAATGGGAACGCGCAGTTCCAGAAGGGCATCCACAAATCCTTTCAATTCTTCCACCTGGATGTCCCGCATGCGAAAGGTGGTGATGAAGGCCGTCATCTGAGCGTCATTGAATTGCCCGGCGGACATGGCCTTGAGCAATTCTTTCGCTTCGCTGCGGCTGAAAGATTGAAAGGAAAAAAGATGGTTCAGTGCTTCTTTCATGGTTTTGGGAATTAATTGGTGGCGCGGGCGGTGACCAGTTCGTCACAGGTGGCCAGAAAATTGGACAATAGGGTTTTACCTACCGGTGTCAGTACCGATTCCGGATGAAACTGCAAGCCCCAGATCGGGTATTCTTTGTGCCGGATGGCCATGATCTCCCCCTTGGCATCGCGGGCCAGGCAAGTCAGTTCAGCCGGCAACGAATCCTGGCGGATGACCCAGGAATGATAGCGACCGGCTTCAAAGGTGTCGTCCACGCCAGCGAAGATCGGGTCATCGGTTCCCTCCTCAAGATGCATCGGTGTTGATACCCCGTGATAGACGTCGGACAGGTTTTCCAGTATTCCTCCGAATGCTTCCCCGATGGCCTGATGGCCCAGACAGATGCCCAGGATTGGTTTTTCGGATTTATAGGCCTGGATGATGGCGGGCATGTTGCCGGCTTCGGAGGGAACTCCCGGCCCCGGGCTGAGGACGATCAGGTCGTAGGCAGCAACCGCCTCGATGGAGATGGCGTCATTGCGGTGTACCTCCACGGGGTGCTTGCTTAATTCACGTAGGTATTGCACCAGGTTGTAGGTAAACGAGTCGTAGTTGTCCAGGACCAGTATTCTCATGATTCGATTTTTTCAGCAAGTTCCAGGGCGCGTTTCAGCGCTCCTAATTTGTTGTTTACTTCCTGCAGTTCACTGGCCTCCACGCTGGAAACCACCACGCCGGCGCCGGCCTGGTAGGAGAGCCGGTGATCCTTACTGAGGAACGAGCGAATCAGGATGGCCTGATTCATGTCGCCATTAAGTTGGATGTAGCCGATGGCACCACCGTAATAACCGCGTTGCTGATTTTCATAGCCATGAATCAGCTCGATGGCTTTGTATTTCGGCGCTCCCGACAATGTTCCGGCCGGGAAGGTGTCGGCGAAAATCTGCACCGGGTTGGACTCGGGATAAAGCTCCCCTTCGACCGTACTGACCAGATGCATGACGTGGGAATAGAAATGGATGGATTTGAGGTCCTTGACCATCACATTTTGAGTATGCTTGCCCAGGTCGTTGCGGGCCAGGTCCACCAGCATGATGTGCTCGGCATTTTCTTTCGGGTCCTTGGTCAACGCTTCAGCCTTGCGCAGGTCTTCTTCCGCATCCCCGGTGCGGCGATAAGTGCCGGCGATGGGATTCACGCGGGCAACGCCGTCCTTGATGACCATCTGGGCTTCGGGTGATGAACCAAAGATCTTGTAAGACCCCAGGTCAAAATAAAACAAATAAGGAGAGGGATTGATGGAACGAAGTATGCGGTACACATTGAATTCGTCGCCGGTAAATCCTTGTTGAAAACGGCGGCTAAGTACGATCTGAAAAACGTCGCCGATCTGACAATGATGTTTCCCTTTGGTCACCAGATCCATAAATTCCTGATCGGTGAGATTGCTGGTCTCTTTACCCGACAGGTGAAAGGGGTACGTAGTAAAATTACGGCTGAAGAGGATCTGGCGCAGCCCGTCGAGTTGGCTTTCCCACCCTTCCACCAGGTTTTCGATCAGGTAATATTCGTCCTTATAATGATTGAAGGCGAGAATAAACCGGTGTAGTTCATAGTGCAGTTCCGGAATGTCCTGGACCCTTTTTTCATCGTCAAATTCCAGCGTGTCAAAATAGCGCACACCTTCGAAATTGGTATGTCCAAAGAAGCCGTTGACCAGGGGATAGGGGGCATCGTAGTTAATTTGGAAACTGTGTATAAAATCATTCAGGGCAGCAGGCACATCCGCTATGGAAGAGACGGCCAGTCGTTCGATGGATTTATCTGGCCAGGTCATCCGGATCTGGTTGTTCTTGACCTGGAAGCTGGCGATGGTTTCCAGCCCGATGAAGGAGAAAGACTCTTCTTTATTGGAAAAATCATTACTCTCCAGCAGGACCGGATGCGTGTAGTGGTCGCGCAACTTGAGGTACGAAGTCACCGGCGTGATGAAATCGGCCAAACCTTTCGTGACACGGGTGTTGATCTTAATGGTCTTCATAGTTCTTTCATTCACAATGCATTAAAACGAAAACGCGGCTTGTCGGGTGCATCCGACAAACCGCGTTGTATATCATCATGATACCTATGGACGGCTCAGCTCACACCCGGAAGGAGTAAGATCTGTGCCACCACCAATAGGTATGTTGTACGTTCATAGAGTTCTTTGACGAAGCCAAATATAGAGAGAAAGAAAGTTACCGTGCAAGTTTTAGGTTGAAATTGAATGGATTTATGATCAAAGATTTTTGAATCAGGATTTACGGGCAGTCAATTGATCCACCAAAACAATGCAACTTGGTTGGCCGACCCCTTAGAGCATTCCGGTTTGGTAAAATGGAAATCCTAAACACATCAACACCTGAACACGTAAGTACGTAAAACGCTTATATTTGACCGGTTTTAATCCATTACCGCATGTCAAATCGTTTTGATCTTAAGAATTTGTTGCCGCACTTGGGTGCATTTGCCCTCTTTCTAGCACTAGCTACTTTCTATTTTTATCCTCAGCTGCAAGGAAAGGTACTTCAGCAGGGCGACATCCTTTCAGGTATCGGGATGTCCCACGAAGTACAAAAGTATTACGAGGAGACGGGTAATATTTCCTATTGGACCGACGCGATGTTTGGTGGCATGCCGACCTACCAGATGTGGTACCCTAAATCCATGAACTTGTTTCGGACTGCCGATAAACTTATCAAGGCATGGATCAGCTATCCCATTGGCATGTTTTTGGGTCTGATGGTAGTGCTTTATTTATCGATGCTGGCTTTTAGAGTAGATCGAAGAGTCTCACTGATTATGGCTCCGGCATTTGCTTTCTCCATTTATTTCCTCTTACTGATTGATGCGGGTCATAACTCCAAAATAAATGCAATCAGTTATTTTGGTTTCATACTAGCTGGCTTGTACCTTTTACTTGAGCGTAGGAAATACCTCTGGGGAGCAATTGTATTGGCCATTGGAGCCGGTTTTGAACTGGCAGCGAATCATATCCAGATGACCTACTATTATTTGTTGGCCTTACTTCCTTTCCTGATCGCCTTTCTGATCAAATGGATTTTGGAAAAATCCTGGGGTCAATTGGGGAAATTTGCAGGTTATGCAAGTATAGCCGCTATTGCTGCCTTGCTTTCCGGAGCGTCCATTTACTTGCCGACCCTTGAATACCAGAAAGACACCATGCGGGGGAAGCCAATATTATCAAAAGGAACATTGGGTACCGGGGCAAATAGCAGCAGCGAAACGGTGGGCTTGGACTATACCTACGCCACCCGGTGGAGCAATAACATTGGTGATGTTTTTTCCTCCATGGTCCCAAATGTGGTCGGAGGAGGAAATGTAGCATATAATACTTCAGGCACTTTAGCCAGTGAATTGCGTCGCAGGGGTTTCAACGCGCCAAAAATAAATCTCTATTGGGGAGGATTGGACTCGACGGGTGGTCCAGCTTACTTTGGAGTCATCGTATGGTTGCTTTTCATCGTTGGTATTTGGAGTTTAAGAGGGCCTTTGCAGTGGGGATTCATGGCCTCCATGTTATTCATATTGCTGATATCACTAGGTAAAAATGCGGGCTTTTTCAATGAATTGCTCTACAATTATCTACCATTATTCAATAAATTCCGGGCTCCCAGCTCGGCCATATCGGTGGCTGTATTCCTTGCTGTTACCGGAGGGGCATTGGGATTAAATGAATTGTTATTCAGCAAAAAGAAAGCCAATGAGAAGTTGGTCATCCTAAAGCGTGCCGGCATCACCTTGGGAGCTATCCTGGGACTAATATTAATTTCTGGGTTATTCTTCTTTACCTTCAAAGGGAGTATGGACTCCCAATTTGAACAGGCAGGCATTCTCGATGCAGTCATTGATGAACGAACGAGTTTGTTTTGGAAATCCCTGGGCCGGTCTATTCTTTTCGCTGGTATCGCATGGGGTGTCCTGTGGTATGCCATCAAACAGAAATGGAATTTAACCTATGTTGCCTTTGGTCTAGGGACCCTGATATTGGTCGACCTGTGGGGCGTTGGACGTCAATTTGTAAATAATGATTCTTTCGTAACAGCCAAACAAAGGAAGGATTATTATACCCCAAGGCCGGTGGACCAATTGATTTTAAAAGACAAAGATCCTGACTTTCGGGTTTTCGACCTGACCGGCGATCCATTCAATTCTTCATTCGCTTCCTATTTCCACAAAACCATCGGGGGTTATCATCCCGCTAAATTGCAACGTTATCAGGATTTGATCGATCGGTACATTTCCCAGAATCATCAGCCGGTTTTGAATATGCTCAATACCAAGTATTACATTGTGAATGATGACCAGAAAAAGCCGACGGTACAGCCCAACACCCGGGCGCTCGGTAATGTCTGGTTTGTTGACAACTATATGATTGTGGAAACGGCGGATCAGGAATTTAATGGACTCAATGGCTTGGATCCGGGTAGTCGTGCCATCATTCATAAAGAATTCGCTTCCCAGCTGGAAGGGTTTCAGCCTACCAAAGGAGGGACCATTTCGTTGACCTCATATGCACCAAATAGACTGGTGTTTTCTTCGGATGCTCCTTCCGAACAATTGGCGGTCTTTTCAGAAATATGGTATGGGCCAAACAAGGGCTGGAATGCATATGTCGATGGTGAACCGGCGAATTTGCTGCGGGCGGATTACGCATTAAGGGCAATGCGGGTCCCGGCGGGGCAGCATACGATTGAAATGCGTTTTGAGCCATCATCGGTAAAGATTGGCAAAACCATTTCGTTAATTACCTCCGGTTTACTCTTGTTGTTATTCGTCGGATACCTGATCTATCCTTATGTCGCATCAAATGGTAATCCGAAGAAGGAGAAGCAGCATGCCTGAGTCAGATCAAACCTGGAAGATGCTAATTTAAAAGTTCAATAAGTTCTCTGGTCAATGCTTTTCGAGAGAAAGATTCAATCTCATTTCGGTCAGGATTCGTAATTGATTTTCCTTCCAGAAATTGATTGAACCATTCGGACAAAATGCTCTTGATTTCCTGCGGATGATCAAAATCAACCGCCATGCCCGCTTTACATAGATCAATGATCTTCGCGGCATCGCCGCTCTGGCTTCCCGTGCAAAGGATGGCTTTGCCGGAGGCAAGATATTCAAATATTTTACCGGTTATGATCCCCTCAATGTGTGGTGAGCGGTTCAACATGAGCAATAATACGTTGGATTGAAACAGGTATTTTGGTACTTCATCGTGATCCACATGGGGAATATGCAGCAGATGATTTCCCAGGCCATTGCTGCGGATAGATAGGATAACGGATGGGTCGGTATAGCCGATCAATTGTATTTTTAGTTTTTCGCGAATCATCGGATTTTCATGAACCAGCATTTGTAACCCTTCCCAAAGTCCTTCGTCGTTACGATCGTCCCTGAGGGTCCCTATATGAGTTAAAATGAACTGTCCATTTGGCTCCTGGTTATGGGGTTTGCCAAAAGCATCCGGGTCGAAACCATTGGGGATTACATCGATATGACGGTCGGCGATTTTCCGGAATGCATCAGCCATATACCAACCTACGGCAACGACATGATCCGCAGTTCGCAATACCTTTTTTTCTGCCTGGTGGTGTTTTTTATCTGCCCAGCTGGTCAGGCGTAGCCGTTCGTAAAAATCAAGTTGGGTCCACGGATCTCTAAAATCTGCAATCCACCGGATGTGTTGAATCCTCCGTTTGACACGGTAAGCAATCATATGGCAACTGTGTGGAGGCCCCGTGCTGATGATCCGTTGGATTTGGTATTTTTTTACATATTGAAAGAGAAAGCGACTCGAGGGCCTGATCCACAGCATACGTGCATCCGGAATGAACACATTTCCACGTATCCAAACCGAAAGCTTTTGCTTCCATCCATTCAAGTTTTGCTGTTGCAAGATCGTATCGGCCCCAGGCCTATCTTTTCCTTTTTTATTGAAAAAATGAAAAAGTCGGTAAGGCTCTCTGATGGGAAACTCAATGATATTTAATCCGGAAGGTATATCATTTAGTAGGGAAGTGTCCTTTGTGGCATAGCCAGGGTTTTTGGGGACAAATAGAATAGGTTCCCATCCGGCCTGATGCAGAAATTTAACAAAATAGACCCAGCGTTGTACCCCACTACCACCGCTGGGAGGCCAATAATAAGATATAATTAAAACTTTTTTGTTTTTCATGATTAGAGCTGTTTCCTTTGCTGAATCGAAATTTTAAAAGTGCGTTTTTAAATCCAATAAATCCTGGATTTATAACTTATTCGAAAACCCTAAAACGGTTTAGCACCCATTTGTATCCAAGAAAGGAAGTAAATAGATACGCAATATTTTTCCAGGATCGTTCGGCTTGAATAAAATAGAATCGAGCTTTTTTCATATTGTTGATGGTATAATAATACCTTGCCCGGCTACCATGAATCCTTTTATAGGCAATTTTATATTCCCTGGGGTATTCATTTTGGTAATCTTCGAGTGCGTAAAGGGAATAATAAAAATCTTTTTTTCGGTAGGTGCTTGAACGTGAAAGATTCTTTTCGTCCAAATGCCTGATGTAAAGCGATTCGCAAACCTCCAGTGCAGTTTGATGGTGAAATATCCGTAAAATCCAATCGTAATCGACGACTCCAAAATGTTCCTCGAAAAGAATAGATTTGTATTTATTATGCAGGAGTAAACTACCCAAATAGGTCTTTTGACCATCATTTGACTTCATCATCCTGGCCAAAAAGGTTTCGTTTTCTGGGTGAAAAATATAGCCAGAAATTGATCTGGATACATTTTCAATAGATTTATTTTTAGCGGTATAGTAGGTGGTGTGACCGGATGAAATAATATCCGATTTATCAATATAAGACAAAGCAGTTAGGATTCGATTGGGCTTCCACTCATCGTCATGGTCAACGATACAATAATAATCACCGGAAGCAAGTCCAAGTCCAATGTTCCGGCCTTTATTCGGTCCACCAGAATTTGATTTCGTTGAATAATAGGGCACTTGAAGTTGACGTAACAGTTCTCGTGTACGGTCCGTTGAACAATCATCGATCACAATTAATTCAAGCTCAAAGCTTTCCATAATGCCTTCTTGTCCGAGAATGGACTTGATGGTACGCTCCACTGATTTTTCTGAGTTGTAAAGGGTCAGGATGACCGATATTTTCATTCTTGGCCTATTAGTAATTAAGGTTTAGAAATCCACCAACCGGGTAAATTCATCATTCGTAAAACAATGTTGAATATAATTAAGATCCGTCCCTTGATTCTTTTAGAGAGGGATAACTTGTTCATAGAAGCCCTAGGCATTAATTTATATGTTCCACTTTCGACCTTTGCTGGAGGTTCCCTATTGTCTTTTTCAAAAAGGACCATCGAATCATAAAAGTGAATGCTGGAGGTGGTTTTCGTAATGTTGTCCGGTTGGAAACGGTGTTGTTTACTATGCCAGGCATTCAATTGGTCAACCATTTTTTTGCTGTATTCAATAAATGTACCTGGCCGGCGCAAGCCTCCGCCATAATTGACCCAATACGACGTATGGACATCTTCACATAAATAAATCCCGCCGATCTTTACCGCGTCGTACAATTCCTGAAAGGTGATGACCTGTTGTTTCATGGTGTGTCCCCCATCATCGATGATGATGTCAAAGGCTGGATGCTCAGCTTTGTAGCGTCTCAAAAAATTCCGGTCGGTCTGGGAGCCTATGGAGATATGAAAACCTTCATTTTCCAAGGATTTGCATTCCGGCAGGATATCAATTCCGTATATGTTGGCCTGGGGTCCAAAATATTCCCTCCACATTCGCAACGATCCACCATCAAAAATGCCTATCTCCAATAGATTAATCGGTTTCCCCCGGAACGGGCTGAAATATCGGTCATAAACCATAAAATAATGATCCCACTTCAGGATCTTATTGTCCTTGTTGTTCAGAAAGATGGTATATAGATCATTCATAGAACCTCCCATGGGTTTGCATTCATAAAACCGGCGAAAAATTACTAAATAGGATTTTAGCTCGATAGGACTTGATGGCTAAATATTTCAGATATGTCTATTTTTACATAAAGTTGTGCAATTATGGAGTATAATACATTGATAATCAATAATATAGAAGACGTAATGGTTGTCACCATGTCCCGTCCGGCAGCCCTCAATGCACTGAACCGGCAGACGATGCGGGAGTTGCACCATTTTTTTGTTGAATCGCCGTTGCCAACTTCCATGAAGGGAGTGGTTTTGACCGGAGCCGGGGATAAGGCTTTCGTCGCTGGCGCCGACATCAAAGAATTCCTTGGCCTTGGTGCCCAAGAGTCATCGGACCTTTCGGCGTATGGCCATGGAATATTTAATGCAATCGAAAACTTCCCGGTCCCCGTGGTGGCTGCTATGAATGGTTTTGCACTGGGGGGTGGATTGGAATTGGCCATGGCCTGCCACATTCGCCTGGCCTCGGAAAAGGCAAAATTCGGACAGCCGGAGGTTAATCTGGGCACCATCCCCGGCTATGGTGGCACTCAACGATTGGTCCGGTTGGTAGGGTTGGGTCGTGCCATGCACTGGCTGATGACCGGTGAAATGATTGACGCTCCGACCGCATTGCAGGCAGGATTGATCACCGGCATTTACCCTGGCGAAAGACTTCAGGACGAAGCCATAAAGCTGGTTCGCACGATCGCTGCCAAAGCTCCTTTGGCCATCCGGGAGATCGTTCGGACCACACTGGCTAATTTTGATCCCGATACCGATGGATTTCAACTGGAAATCGAACGATTCGGCTATTTGTTTGAAACGGCGGACTTTCAGGAAGGTGTGCAGGCTTTTCTGGAAAAACGGAAGGCGGATTTCCAGGGTAGATAAGTGCTATTCTCAGTGAGGGGGACCAGATTCCGGACCCCGGAGGTATTATTTAATTACCTTTGCACCTTGAAATTATCCAATCGTTAGAATATCGAAAACATGATCATCGAAAAGAACAAAGTCGTCGTGGTCGACTATAAACTCCAAAAAGATAATGCACAGGGAGAGCTCGTGGAAGAAACGACAGGTCGCGATCCTTTGAAATTCATTTTTGGTATCGGTATGATGATTCCCGGATTTGAAGCAGAACTTGAAGGTAAAGAAGCCGGAGAGGAAGTGGCCTTTCAGGTGCCCAGTGAGGATGCCTATGGGGAGTATCAGGATGAAGCACTCATCGATCTGGCCATCCAGAATTTTGAAGTAGATGGGAAAGTGGATTTCGACAACCTGAAAACCGGCAAAATGATTACAATGCAGGATACCCAGGGTGGAGTTCACCATGGAATGATTAAAAAAGTCGGACTGGAACAGGTCCAGGTGGACTTTAACCATCCCATGGCTGGACAAGACTTGTTCTTTACCGTCAATATCCGGGAAGTGCGGGAAGCCACTGAATCCGAGTTGGACCATGGTCACGTCCATGAATAATAGGTGCCGGCGGATGACCTAGTTCTCTTCCGAACGACTTGAATTCATTTACAAGGTTACTGCGGTGTTCGAATACCATAAAGACAAACAGCGTTACCTGGAATTGACCTACCGGGTTACCGACCGTTATGTGATACCCATGATCGAGACGGTAAAAAAGCTGGATCCATCATTGCACATTTTGGAAATCGGCAGTGGCGAAGGCGGCGTGATCCGTGCTATCGTCGACCGGGGTCACCGTGGGCTGGGTATCGAATTGAGCCCGGGACGGGTGGCACTTGCCAAAGAATTCCACCAGGAAGTGATTCGCCAGGGTCGTTTGGATTTCTGGAGCAAAAACATTTATGCAATTGATCCGGAGAGGGATTTTGATGAACTTTTTGATGTAATTGTCCTGAAAGATGTGATCGAGCACATTCCGGATCAGGAACGCTTCATACCCTGGCTAAAACAATACCTGAAGCCCGGCGGGGTTGTCTTTTTCGGATTCCCACCCTGGCAGATGCCATTTGGTGGCCACCAGCAGGTGCTGAGTAACCGCTGGTTGAGTAAATGGCCCTATCTGCACCTGATGCCCTGGCCATGGTACCGGACGCTCCTGCGATGGGGTGGTGAAAGTGATGGTAAAATAGCCGGTATGAAAGAAGTCCGGGATACCGGCATCAGCATCGAACGGTTTAAACACATTGTCCACGCCAGCGGCATGAAGCTATTAGCAGAAAGACACTGGTTGCTGAATCCGGTTTATGAATCCAAATTCAATTTAAAGGCAACGGGACAGGCAGCGTTCATTCGCGTAATTTTTTTACTACGGCTGTCTACTTTGTCGTTGGTGTGTGATGAATCGCACCAAGCAGGGTAAAGGACAGTAATAACTTACACTTCATTTATCTTGTGCATGCAAGTTTTCTTAAAGATTGCGCAGTTTTTTTACAGTATAATGATCTAAAAGGAACACGATGAATAACACACAGGAGACCAACGGAACGTTACCATCTGTCATTGAAACGGACATGATCATTGTCGGTGCCGGGCCATGTGGGCTGTTTACCGTATTTGAAGCCGGTCTGCTTAAAATGCGTTGTCATTTGATCGATGCCTTGCCTACACCCGGTGGACAACTTTCGGAGATCTACCCGAAAAAACCCATCTATGACATTCCCGGCTACCCGGAAATTTTGGCCCAGGACCTGGTGGAAAACCTGATGAAACAGATTGAGCCCTTTGAGCCTACGTTCACCCTGGGAGAGCGCGCAGAAAAACTGGTCAAAACGCAAGATGGGTTCCAGATGACCACCAACCGGGGCACCGTGGTACGTGGCAAAGTGGTGGTCATCGCCGGAGGACTGGGTAGCTTTGAACCCCGTAAGCCCAATCTGGAACGCCTGGTGGAATTTGAAGACCGGGGAGTCGACTACATCATCAAAGATCCCGAGAAGTTTCGTGATAAGCGGGTGGTCATCGCCGGCGGAGGCGACTCGGCGTTGGATTGGACCATCTACCTGGCCAATATTGCCCGGGAAGTCACTCTGGTGCACCGCCGTACCGAATTTCGGGGGGCCCTCGAGTCGGTGGAAAAAGTACATCATCTGGCGACAACCGGCGGTATCCGGCTGATCACCCAAGCCCAGATCACCACCCTGGATGGTGATGCCAGCCTGCGCCAGGTCACGGTGCTGACCGATGGGGGAGAGGAAAAGATTGAAGTCGACTATTTGATCCCTTTGTTCGGATTGTCTCCCCAGTTAGGACCGATCGGAGAATGGGGTCTGGAAATCGAACGAAATGCCCTGAAGGTAAATACGATGGATTACAGCACCAATGTTCCCGGCATCTATGCGGTGGGAGACATCAATA
>JAGQXC010000345.1 GCA_020436785.1 Saprospiraceae bacterium
CAGTATCGATGGCCGGTGATTATCACGAGACATTGGTCTATGTACAGTCAAAGAAGGCTGCACAGTCCCTCGCTGAACGCATTGAAAATGAATTTAAAATTGATGAGGTCATTGTCCATATAGGTGATGAAACCTTTATTGAGATTAAACATAATTTACTTAATGACAATACTTTACAGGATTTAATTAAAGTATACCATGAAGTAAATTATGTTAAACAGCTCCATCCGGTCCTGCCAGTTTTAGCCCGGAAAGATTTACAGGTGCCTTTTATTACCTGTGAGGAGATGCTGGACTACAACCGCAACAATGGATTGTCTTTGTGGGAATTGGCGCTGGAATACGAAAGCGCCCGCGGAAACATCAGCAAAGAGGAGGTTTTCGTAAAAATGCAGGAAATCGTGCGAATCATGCGGCATTCCATCCAGCTTGGACTGCAGGGCACCTCGTATCCAGATCGCATCCTCGGTGCTCAATCCCAGGGGTTGCAAAAGCAAATGCAAACCGGAGCTCTGGTCAAAGACGATGTAATGAACCGGATCATCCTGTATACTTCTGCCATGATGGAAGTGAAGAGTTCCATGGGCATTATCGTAGCAGCGCCGACGGCCGGTTCCTGTGGCGCTTTGCCGGGAGCGCTGCTGGGAATTGCCGATTCACTTGATTTGACCGAAGAATTAACGGTGAAAGCCATGCTGGCGGCGGGATTGATCGGAGTATACATCGCGGCCCATGCCACCTTTGCCGCCGAGGTCGGCGGATGCATGGCCGAATGTGGCTCCGGTTCCGGTATGGCAGCTGCGGGCATCGTCGTCCTGAAGAATGGTTCCCTGGAACAAGCGCTGGGGGCTGCATCCATGGCATTACAGTCATCCCTGGGGATGATCTGCGATACCATTGCCGACCGGGTCGAGGCACCTTGTCTTAACCGCAATGTCCTGGCCGCCACCAATGCACTGGCAAGCGCCAATATGGCACTGTCCGGTTACCAGCATTTGATTCCGTTGGATGAGGTGATTGAAACCATGAAGCGGGTAGGTGATGCCTTGCCCAATACCTTGCGGTGTACCGGGTTAGGTGGCTTGGCGATCACTAAAACGGCCAAGGAGATTGAAGCACACCTTGAGGCAAACGAAACCGAGCGCAAGCAGCATTTCTATAAAGTATGTTAAAAGTGATGGCCAATAACGTGTTAATTAGGCAATTGTCATCTCGATCGAGCCAAAGGCGAGAGGAGAGGTCTCATAAGTGGAATAACTAAAATGATCACAGCGATTTGGATTGCATTGGGATTGCTCACACTGTGGTTTGGGTTCGTCCTGTTTCGGGATTTTTATCGCCACAGAGACCAGTTGGAGTCCGGAAGCAGCTGGCTTAAAACGTCTGTTATCGGATTCATTGTGAATTTCTTTGACGTCCTGGGCATCGGCGCTTTTGCGCCACAAACCGCATTACTCAAATTCACCCGGCAAACGGAGGATAAAGTCATGCCTGGCACACTTAACGTAGCCAATACCTTGCCGGTATTGTTGCAGGCATTCCTTTTCATCGGAATCGTAGAAGTCGAATCCACCACGTTGTTGGCTATGATCCTGGCAGCCATGGCTGGTGCCGTACTGGGTGCCGGCATCATTTCAAGATGGACCGAACGGAAAATCCGTTTGACCATGGGCCTTGCCTTGATGGTTACCGCCGGATTTATGTTGGCCGGACAACTCAACTGGATCACCGGCGGCGGGGTGGCGACCGGATTATCGACCGGTAAACTCGCCGTGGCTATGACGGGTAATTTTATCCTGGGAGCATTGATGACGGCCGGAATTGGATTGTATGCGCCCTGTATGGCGCTAGTTTATGCCCTGGGCATGTCACCATTGGTGGCGTTCCCAATTATGATGGGTTCCTGTGCATTCCTGATGCCGCCGGCTTCGGCGCGATTCATCAAAGCCGGCGCATATAATCGCAAGGCGGCCATGGGAATGGCCATTCCAGCCATCGGCGCCGTTTTGCTCGCAGCACTCGTGGTCAAATCGCTGCCGCTGGATGCGCTGCGTTGGGTGGTGATGGCAGTGATCCTGTATACGGCTGTGGTGATGCTAAGAGCGGCCTGGAAAGGAAGTTCATATTAACACACATCACCTGAAAGACATCATCGATGGAAATATTAATGTTGCCACGGATCAAAATACTGTTTACACTTATTTTGGGATTCTTGGCTTGCAGCACGGCTCAGGAAATCAATACCACCAGAACCGAAAGGGCCATTGGCACCAGGCAATACATCTGGGAGGACAGCAGCCGAATCGATGCCCATTACGGAGGCTCAAGAATACTAAATATTCAGATCTGGTACCCCGCGGATTCACTTTCCGGTAATTCGGGTCTAACTCCTTACTTGCTTTTTGAAGACCAACTGGTTAACCGGTTGAATGGATGGAATGCAGCAGACTTTAGATCTTTAAAGAGGGTGAAAACAGCTTCTTTCATCAATGCCATTCCGGCAGTAAGTGCGAAAACTCCTTTACTGATTTTTTCGCCAAGTTTGGGAGGTAATCTGAGTTTCTACACCTACTATGCCGAACGGTTTGCCCGGGAGGGCTACATCGTCATGGGCGTCAATCATCGGTACGATAGTGAAGTAGTAATCGATCGTGAATCCGTGGTGCACCAAGCCAATCATTCCTTTTATGACAGCCTGAAAGCACTGGAAATACCGCAACAAATAACGGCCGAAGGTTACCGGAAAGCCATGGGTCAGCGACAGCTTATTTTGGCCGAAGATTTGCTTTTTGCTTTAAACAAGCTTTTGAAGGAGGCACTTTTTCAGAACATCATTGATAAAAAACAAATTGGGGTATTTGGTCATTCCATTGGTGGAGCGGCCGCTATCTATACAAGTCTTCTGGATACGCGGATCAGGGCAGTTATTGACCTCGATGGGACGCCACCGTCCGAAGCGCTTGGCAAAGGAATCGGGGTGCCGTTTCTGTTTATTGAAGACCTGACAGATTATCGTAACCTTGAAGGATATGCAAAGATGCACCGGCGCAGAAGCGAATTTTGTGAACGAAACTCGGCAGATTCTTGGCGGATACTGATCGACGGAATCAATCACAATAGTTTCCTGGATATTGATTTTTACATGAGTGAAGACTCCGGGGTAATACGGACGAGTCACCAAAGCCTCGAATCCATCTCGTCAAATATGATCCGCTTTTTTGATTTTAATTTGCGCGGTGCGAAAGATTTGAATTTTGAAAAACCTGCTCACACGAATTGCGAAATCATTCATTTTCAGAAAAACTAGATGGCCCATACAAGACCGATCTCCAATTAGCCGGACCAGATTTTCAAACATCTTTCCTATAATTAATATTATGTTAAGTAGAAGTTTTCTCTTTTACACAGCCCTATCATTTAACATTCAACATTCAACCCCCAGCATTTCCTTCAGCCCCCCCTAAACCGGGTCATCCTCAAATCTTCTTGCTAAATTCAGCGAATGAAAAATATCCAACTTTTTTATGTCGGCTGTTGCCTGCTGCTTTCCAGCCACCTCGCAATAGCTCAAACGACCGTTTGGTGGAATCCTGCCCATACCCCGGAACATGTCATCGAAGGCGTCGCCTGGCCAGACGAATTGGATTCTCCCTACGACCGCTTGCCGGCCCGTGCACAAACCAAGGTCCGCGAGGCCGTGTGGAACCTTTCGCATCATAATGCCGGATTATCCATCCGTTTCCGTGCCGGTGCCGGTGACATCACCGTGCGCTATCAGGTCGACGGCGATCTGGACATGCCCCACATGCCGGCAACCGGCGTCAGCGGCATGGATCTTTATGCCATCGACAGTGATGGAAACTGGCATTGGTGCCGGGGCCATTGGAAATTTGGCGATACCATCATCTACCGGTTCTCCGGGATCACTCCCAATGACCACTACCATAACCAGGGCCGCGAATACCGTTTGTACCTTCCCTTGTACAATCAGGTGACCTGGATGGAGATCGGCGTCGAAGAAGGTGCCTTTTTTGAGCCGCTTGCCGTTCGGCCAGAGTTGCCCATCGTCGTCTATGGGACTTCCATCGCACAAGGTGGCGTCGCATCGCGCCCCGGCATGGCCTGGACCAACATCCTGGCCCGTCAAATGGACCGGCCCCTGATCAATCTGGCATTCTCAGGCAATGGTCGGCTGGAACCGGAGATCATCGAACTGCTCACCGAGATCAAAGCTAAAGTGTACATCATCGATTGCCTGCCCAACCTGAATGACTCGACGACCTATCCCGATGACGAACTTACCCACCGAATTCTGCATTCCGTCCAACGTCTCCGCGACGTTCAACCTGTGACGCCCATTTTACTGGTTGATCACGATGGCTATACCGACGGCAGCCTGAATCCGGATCGGCAGCATTCCTATGAGCGCGTTAATCGCATCCAACAGGCTGCTTTTCAAACACTTAAAGCGCTTGGTTTGCAAAATATATACTACCTGACCGAAGAACAGATCGGCATTCGGATGGATGATATGGTCGATGGCACTCATCCCAGTGATCTGGGTATGCAACATTATGCGGAAGGCTATGAAAAAGCACTCAGGGAGATCCTGCATGAACCTGCCGGGATGACATCCACCACCCAGCCCTGCACCCAGCGCCGTGAGCCGGGTAA
>JAGQXC010000346.1 GCA_020436785.1 Saprospiraceae bacterium
AAATAGAGACACCTTACGGTACCATGCAGGGCATTTTGTACAAGGAGACGCCCTTGCATCAAGCCAACTTCATCAAGCTGGCCAAAGCGGGATATTACGACGGATTGTTATTTCACCGGGTCATGCCTGGCTTTATGATCCAGGGTGGTGATCCCGAATCCCGCACGGCCCAGCCCGGTCAGCCATTGGGTATGGGTGGACCGGATTATAAGATTGATGCGGAAATTGGCAAATTCCATTACAAAGGAGCATTAGCCGCAGCGCGTCAGGCTGATCAGGTCAACCCGGCCAAGCAATCTTCCGGCTCACAATTTTATATAGTAGAAGGACAAAAATTCGAAGAGCCATTTCTGGACCAGATGGAGCAGCAAAAAGGCATAAAATACGATCAGGAAGCGCGGCAGAAGTATATGGAACTGGGAGGTTACCCTCCTTTGGACAATGACTATACGGTATTTGGGTTGGTCACTGAAGGCTTGAATGTTATCGATTCCATTGCCAACGTACCCAGGGATCAGGCGGACCGGCCCCTACAAAATGTTCCTATGAAAGTGCGGATCCTCAATTGATGCCTAGAATGAAATATACTGGAGCTCTTCTTTTGTTATTGGCGCTCGGAATGTTTTCCTGTGGGCGTCCGATAGCGCGGTTCACCTATCACGACTTGACACGGCAGGCGCCGGACACGGTTAAATTTATGAATCAATCACAACGGGCCGAATCCTACAAATGGGATTTTGGTGATGGCCAGGAATCGATGGAGGCTGAACCTACCAACCGGTATACCCATTCCGGAAATTATGTGGTCCGACTGACGGCCATGAAAGGAAAGAAAAAACGCATCATGGAAAAAAGAATATTGATTAGTCCTCCGGATAAGTGCCTGGTGGAAATCGAAACCCGGTTTGGCAATATGCTGGTGGAACTCTACGATGAGACACCTCAACACCGGGACAATTTCTTGAAACTGGCTGAAGAAGGTTATTTTGATGGCATGTTGTTTCACCGGGTCATTGACGGATTTATGGTACAGGGCGGAGATCCGGATTCCAAGAACGCACCGGCTGGAAAGGCATTGGGCATGGGAGGACCGGGATACCAGGTTCCGGCAGAGTTCAACCCCAAATACATCCACATCAAAGGTGCTCTGGCTGCGGCCCGTCAGGGTGATCAGGTCAATCCGGAAAAAAAATCTTCTGGCTCCCAGTTTTACATCGTTCAGGGAAAGCCGGTCAGTGAAAGCAATCTGCAAATCACCGAAGCACGCAATGGGGTTCAATACACACCCGAACAAAAGGAAGAATACATGACCATTGGCGGAACGCCATTCCTGGACCAGGGGTATACGGTCTTTGGGCAGGTCATCGAAGGATTGGATGTCATCGACTCCATCGCCACGGTAAAAACCGACAGCCGCGATCGTCCTCTCGAGGACGTAGCTATGAAAATACGCGTGATCAAATGAAAGAATCCGAAATCCTGGGAATCGACATCGGTGCCACCGGAATCAAGGGTGCTCCGGTCGATATCACCAAGGGCGAGCTAACCGCTGATCGTTACAAATTAGACACTCCATCGTCCGGAAAACCAAAGGATGTTGTAAAAGTTGTGGCTGAACTGGTCGATAAATTTGGTTGGCATGGTCCGATTGGATTCGGATTTCCCGGGGTCATTCAACATGGTGTAGCCAGGACCTCTGCCAACCTGGACAACGATTTCATAGGAGTCAATTTGCGTGATTTGTTCCACGAGACCCTTGGATTACCCACCTTTGTCGCCAACGATGCGGATGTTGCCGGGATGGCGGAAATGGCTCACGGTAAAGGCAGAGGTGTAATGGGAACGGTCGTGATGATCACCATCGGCACCGGACTGGGTTCTGCGTTATTTCGGGACGGAGTATTGATCCCCAACACTGAATTTGGACATCTCTTCTACAAGAAAAGTGTATTTGAACATTACGCCTCCAACCGGGCGCGTAAAGAAAAGAAAATGAGCTGGTCCGAATGGGGTCGCCAATTCACCGTTTACCTCAATCACCTGAACCTGCTGTTATGCCCGGATTTATTTATTCTGGGCGGTGGGATCAGTAAAAAATTTGAACAGTGGAAGTCTTACATCAAGGTTCCGGTCGATATCACGGATGCCGAACTTCGCAATGATGCGGGCATTATCGGGGCAGCCATGTATGCGGCCAGTAAAATTCCCACTTCCCTTTAAGAAAAAAAAAACAGGAAGCGATTCGATCACTTCCTGTCAATATCTTTTTTTTATTGATTGTTGGTTACTTTTTCTGGTCTTCCAGATAATAACGGAACATGCTGGTCACTTCTTTGTCTTCGCGCAGATCAATATTGAAGCGATAGACCAGCGCATGGTTGGCGGTATCTTCCTGTAAAGCGGTTTCGAGTAAATGAATGCCTTCCTTCCGCTCTCCGGTCAGCATATGGATGGCGCCGCGGATGTATGTCAAGTCGGTATCTACCGTAAAATTCTCTGCTTTATTGAGAATCTTGACGGCGTTCTCGAGCTGATTGGTGTGAACCAGAAAATCCAGGTACTCGACCCAATTGGAAGTTTCTTCAGGTGCGATGCGAATCGCTTCTTTGAAATGTTTCGAGGCCTTGCGCAGGTTACCGGTTTTCCAGAAGCAATAACCCAGTTGTACATGGTATTCTTCCCGGCTGTCTTCGATGTCCGTTGCCCGCATCAGGGCATTCAGCGCGTAATGCCATTTATGTTCCTCGATAAAACATAGTCCCAGGAAATAAAAGACCTCATCATTGAACGGATCCAACTTGGCCGCCTTCATGAGGATCTTCTTCGCTTTTTGGTACTGCTTCAACTGAATGTGGCATTCACTGAGTTGTACCAGCGTTTCGACTTCGACACCGAATTTACTGATGATCTCATGGAAGAGGGAAATGGCTTTCCGGTAATCCTGGACCTGTACATACAGTTCGACACAGTCCCGGTAGGCGATTTCATACGTGTCATCGATAAGAAAAGCATATTCCAGGGCATTGATGGCATCAGGATATTCTCCCAAACACGTATAGGCATGGCCCAGATTATACCAGGCATGCTGGGAATAAGGATCGATGTCAATCAATTGCCGGTGGAATACCAGGCTTTCATCATACCGTTTGCTTAACTCGACACTGATCCACATTTTTTCGAGCGCCTCCACATTTTTGGGATCCTGAACCAGGGCTTCCTTTAGTGTGAAGAACATGAAATCAAAGTCTTTCATGTGCTCGTAAATGTATGCTTCACAGATCAGTAAGCGTGTATGCTGTGGGCTGTCTGCAATCACCTTGTAATCCTGCAGTTGTTGTAAGGCTTCTTCGTATTGTTCTTGTTCACAAAGAATGAGGGATCGAAGAATGACGATTTCGATCTCGGTCGGCGCCAATGACTCGGCTTTCCGCAAGATCTGTACGGCTTCTTCAAGTTCACCCATGTGTAACAACAACCTTCCTTTTGCCAGGTAAAATTCTACTTGATATTTATGTTTGCCGAGGGCAATATCAACCACTTCCATCGCTTTTTCCCACTGTTCATCCTGCTCGTAAAAGTTGATGATATCAAGTATACGTTCTTCACCCAGAAACCTTATCTCTCCACGGGGATCATTGGACTCGAACTGGTGAACCAATTCGATGATGGCTTCGTTGAGTTTTGTTCGTTGCTCCATTACTGCTTTAGGGATTATAAATATAAAGCGAGGGTAAATATACACAATAACATTTCAAATAGAGAACGGGATCGTTCATGTTTTTGGAGGCTAAAAAAGGTATTACCACTTTTTCTAATCTCAATCAATGCATTGATAATCAATTGAATATATATTTTTTTGTTTTCATTTGTAAAACTTGCCATTCCTAATCCACTCTACTCCACAGCTTAACACATGCACATATTTTCCAAACTGTAACCAGGGAGTGAGTGTTAAAGTCAAATTTCGTGGTTGAAATGCAAAAATTAACCATTTGCAGGCTTCGCAACCCGACTGACCATGAATACACCGGTGAAAATAAGCAGGCCGGCCACCCATTTGTAACCCGTCAGTGCCTCAATACCCAATGCCGTGGCCAATAGAGCAGCAATAAACGGCTGCAGGTAAATGTAAATACCGACGGTCGAGGATGCCACATATTTCAGGGCATAACCATTGAGCAGGTAGGCCAGATAGGTCGTTGCGATCAATACGTAAGCGATACCCAACCATGCGTTGAGTGGAATGGCTGACCAGGCGGTGGATGCCCAGTGAACCCATCCAAATGGGATCACCCAGATCAATCCAAAGGTAAATACCCATTTGATCACCGTGATGGCAGGAAATTCCAGCAACATATTCCTGACCAGCACCAGATAAATGCCATAACTGGTTGCATTGATCAGGATCAGGACATCTCCACGGGATTGAAAGCGAATGTGCCAGTGTCCCTGGGTAATCAGAACCAATGCTCCCAGACCACCGATGATGATTCCAGCCATCTTTAATGGAGTCAATTGTTCTTTGCCCAGCAGGACCGATGCCAGTAACACAATAATCGGTGACGAAGTCATCACAATGCTGGCATTGATCGGCGTCGTTTCTTTCAGGCCCGCAAAGAAACAGAGTTGATTGATCCCGACACCGAAAATGGAACACCAGAAAAGATGCCGGAGGCGGGCGCGGGGAATGCGGTCGGAGACCCACAGGAGATCGGTGAACCAAAACAGCAGCGCGGCAAAGGCTACCCGCAGCAAAATGAATACAAAAGGATGCAAATAGGCTCTGGTCATCACTTCCCGTGCGATGATGAAATTGCCTCCATATATTATGGCTACGGTCAATAAGGCCAGGTGCGCTCGTAATCGATGGTTATCCTGCATCGGCGACAAAGGTAAGCGATGCCTGGAGTGATCGGATGGGGCGGCATAAAAAAAGACCGCCCGGAGGCGGCCATTCTACTAAACCTTCTTTATTAAAACCTTCCGATTGGAAGTAAAACGTATCGGTCAGTTGTTACGGTTGCGAACGACCTGCAGGAGTTTGGCATTGAAGTCGCGCTCCACCACAAAGACCATTGCCGCTTTACGCAGAGGAATGACTTGCTTGAGATCCGAATACAATTGCCGTTTTAAACCAAGTTCTTTTTCATCCCGGTCAAACCACTCTTCGATCATCTGTTCTGCTTCGGCATCTGAGATCAACGCCATTTCCTTTTTGCGCAGAGGAGTTCGCAATTCTTTGGTCGCATCGCGATATCGATTGTAAATGGGCCAGAACGCTTGCGATTCTTCCGGTGTCAATTGCAGATTTTCTGTAAAAAAGGCAATGCGGTAGGAATCGATACGGTCACCGGGACCGTTCTTCTGAGCCAAAATAAAAGTAGTCATCAGCATCATGGAGCCCAATAAGATCCATCTTG
Source organism: Saprospiraceae bacterium (assembly GCA_020436785.1). Classification (GTDB taxonomy): domain Bacteria; phylum Bacteroidota; class Bacteroidia; order Chitinophagales; family Saprospiraceae; genus JAGQXC01. The sequence continues at coordinate 5,421 of JAGQXC010000346.1, forward strand.
AATGTTTCATGTGAGGCACGGTTTTATAATATATCTTCAATATTGATTGCTTCATTTTCAAGGTAATTGCGAATGTCGTCGACCGGAATATCCGGCGTACTGAGTTCTTTTAAATCTTCACTTTCAATCAACCGGGCAAAATCCTCTTCATCGAGGGCGCCGATCTCTTGTTCGAGGTAGTCCATGATCACCTCTTCAGAGGGAACATCTGCCACCGGCAGATCCGGATTACCGGAAGGGCGCAGGGACCACCAGGCTGCTCCGGTCACCAGCAGCAGCACGGCGGCAGCCTGCACCCACCGGGAACGAACAAGGTGAAGGATACGTGTCTGCCGGGCCGTTGAATGGGCCGGTTGTACCCGTTGCAGCAGGGTATTCTCCAGGCTTTCGAAATAGTCCCGGGGCACGTCGTATTTTTGTTGGGATTGTTGCTTCTTGAGATTCGCCAATAAGGGACTCAATGATTCCAATTCCCGGATGATTTCTGATTCTTTATTATCCATAATTACAAACTGGCTTGTTTGATGAAGGACTCGATCTTCTTCACGGCGTGGTGATAGGAAGCTTTAAGCGCCCCTTCCGAGGTTTCAAGGGCTGCTGCCATTTCCTGATAAGGCAACTCATCGTAATACCGCATGCAGAAGACCAATTTTTGTTTTTCCGGCAATGTATCAATCGCTGCTTTCAGTTGTTGATCGATTGAATCACCATCAAAGTAAGCCGAACCGGATGTAGCTTGCGACACACCGACTGCCGTATCCAGGTCGACGGTTGGTTGCCTTCGCTTCTGAAAAGTCAATGCTTCATTGGTGGCAATGCGGTACATCCAGGTGTAGAGGGAACTTTTTCCTTCAAACCGGTCGATGGCGCGGTAAACCTTCATAAAAGTATTTTGTGTCACATCGTTTGCATCTTCATGATCAGGCACAATGCGCCGGATCTGGTAATAAATCCGTTCCTGATATTTCTGAACCAGCCCCCGAAAGCCCCGATCGACTTGCCCTTCCCGGCAGATCATTGCAATTATCTCTTCGTCGCTCAGGGTCGTCAACTGGTTACTTTGTTTTAGGATTAGACGATGGTTTAAACCATGGGTTTAATGGAAGTAAATATTTTTTTATCACGATGCTGCCGGGAGGATGGAATCGAGCAGATCCACATTGAGGACGGTGCCCTCGGGAGCGGCATCATACATCAATTCAAATTGGGCATCCCAGACCACTTCATCGGCGGTATAGGAATAGTTGGCGTGCACTTCCTGGGCATACGTTTCATCAAAAGCCTTTAAGGTGATCATGATCTCGGCCCGCATGGCAATCAGTCCTTCTTTCGTTTTGCCGTGTAAGGGAGATTTGTCGTCTATATAATGGACCAATGTCCAATTGACCGGAAACATAATCACCCGGTCGCGGTCCAGATTCAGACGGCCGAACTTTCTCTTTGCCGGCTCACCGTCTTCCTGCACGATCCAGGAGATGATCATATTGGCTTCCACATTGAATAATTTGTTGCGGCGCAAATTGACCATGCGAAAAATCAAGCGGGGTACTTCTTCCTGAAAGTTGACCAGCATTTGTTTGCTGAACCGGATGCGTGCCTGGGGCCTGGAGAAGCGGACAAAAGATAAACCGGTAAAAATGGAAAAGCTGAACAGGCCCAGAAATCCGCTGAGGGCAGCCAGCCAGTTGGCGCCAATACCTACCGGGCTCATCAGTCCGTAACCAACCGTCGTGAAGGTTTGGATACTGAAAAAGAAAGCCTGTCTTAAATTCCCAATGAACGAACCGGGCTGGATACCCTGGATTTCATCGATGCCGATCCAAAGAAACCCGAGTGCCAGGATCAGATTGACAAACACAAAGGATACAAATGCCAGGATCAGAAATCTGCCCCACTTCATATGCACCAGCCAGTGATACATATCGGTGGTTTTACGGCCTTTACGGATAATGTTAAAGCTTCCGTCCTTATTGATCAGCCGGTGCTGGTCGCCGGTCATTTTAGAGCCAAAACCGAAGTCATCCCGGGTCTCAGGCTGCGATTTGATTAAAGGGTTTTTCATCTAGAGCGCCATGCTGCTTGGTTTAGAGGAACAAATTTTAAATTAGCTAAACTTTAAGGCACAAACAAAATCATGTTGCGAAAGTTAAGCAGGTTGCTCCTGAAATGGTGGGGGTGGACGTCCACCGGTTACGATACCAGTGGCTTGCCCAAAGTCATTTATGCCGTGGCGCCCCATACTTCCTGGAAGGATTTTATCCTGGGGATCCTGGTGCGGTCCGAACGGGGGATTCCCTCCAATTTTATTGGTAAGGCCAGTCTGTTCAAACCTCCCTTCGGATTTATCTTTTATGCCCTGGGCGGACATCCGGTCGATCGCAGCAAGCACACCAATATGGTACAGGCGATCACCGACGTATTTAACAGCAAAGACAAATTTGCCATCGCCGTGGCACCGGAAGGGACCAGGCAGCGGGTAGAAAAACTCAAGACAGGATTTTACTACATCGCCCGCAGTGCTGGCGTTCCGATCGTGATGGTTCGTATCAATGCAGTCATCCGGGCGATGGAATTTTCGGAACCATTTTGGCCCGGTGATGATGCGGAAAAAGATTTAGCTTTAATTTTTAATCACTTTAGAGGCATTCAAGGTTTTGTACCTGAAAAGAGCATTCTATGATGAATACACCAAAACGGTGGCCGTGGATGATTGCAGGCGCCATCTCTTTGATCCTTTATCTGGGTAACTCACAGGGGAGGGCATTCGATGCCAATTCAGGCAATACCGGCGCACCGGGAGAAACTGCAACCTGTCAGACCTGTCACAGCAGCAGCGCGTTGCAGGTCACCCTAACCATTGCCTTTACGGATACCCTGGGAAATGAAGTCAGCGTCTACCAGCCGGACAGTATTTACCGGCTGACCGTTCAGATGGAACACAAGATTGGCGTCCCCATCGCCTATGGATTTCAGATGGTCAGCCTGGACGACGCCACCCAGAACGATGCCGGCTCCTGGTTTCAACCGGCCGATAATGTACGGCTTGCTTCATCCAGTCGAACGATGCACCATTATGCCGAGCACAAAGGCCCCAGCGCCAGCAACGTCTTCACGACCGACTGGATCGCACCTCCGGCGGGTACCGGGAACGTCACATTTTATGCAGCGGGTGTGGGCGCTAACCTGAGCGGCAGTGACCAGGGCGACGGGGCATCGTTTGATCAAATCACCATCGAAGAAGCCACCACCACCTCGGTGAGCGCTGCCTCAAAGACCGCCCTTACCTGGTATCCCAATCCGGTTCAATCCACGCTCTATTTGCGTAATCATAAACCGACGGATTATTACCTCTTCCATGTAAACGGTCAATTGATCCGCCAAGGTACCGTGACGGACCACATCGATATGCTGGGTTTGCCGGCCGGCATCTATTTATTGCAGTTGAAAGCGTCCGGTTCCATACCGGCCTGGTACCACATCCTTAAACAGTGATGCATGAATAAGCAACCCTATCCTGCGGAGAAACAAAGGCAATATTTTGATTGGTCCAAAACCTGGCTGGAACATCCGGCCAAACCGTCCGCAGAACATGCCGGCCAGTTGGGAGACCTGATCCGCTATCATGAATGGCGCTATTATGTACTGAATGATCCGGTGATCAGTGATTATGAATACGATCAACTGTACAAACAACTGGAAGCGCTGGAATTGGCACATCCGGAGTGGAAATTGCCGGACTCTCCGACGCAGCGGGTATCCAGTGACCTTACCGATCTTTTCCGGAATGTAGAGCATCTGCGCCCTATGCTTTCTCTGGACAACTCGTACAATGCCGACGACCTGCATGCTTTTGACGAACAGGTTAAAAAATTGAATGGTTTGCCAGCCGCTGCCGAGGTTGAGTATTCGGTTGAACCGAAATTTGACGGAGGCAGCATTGCCGTCGTGTATGAAAATGACCTGCTGGTGCGCGCCGCTACCCGTGGGAACGGCGTGGAAGGCGAAGAAATTACCAATAACATCAAAACGGTGCGCTCCATTCCACTAAAAGCAGCCTTCAGCAAGTATGGAATCCGTCGCATCGAATTGCGGGGCGAAGCGCTTATCGCCAAGGATAAATTTCAAAAAATCAATGCACAGCGCGAAGCGGCGGGATTACCTCTCTTTGCCAACCCCCGCAATACGGCCACCGGAGGATTGCGGACCAAGGATCCTCGTGAAACCGCCGAGCGGTCGATCGATGCCTTTATTTATCAATTGGGTTATGCAGAAGATCAGAGTGGTCAAATCCTCACCGATCGTGAAGGGTCTCATGCCGCCAACATGCAGTTCCTGCACACCCTGGGCTTTAAGGTGCCACTTGATGTCACCAAGGTGTGTGCCAACATTGAAGAAGTGATCCAGTATTGCACGGAATGGGAGGCCAAACGGGAATCGTACCCCTTTGAGATCGATGGTATGGTGATCAAAGTCAACGATCTGGAAATGCAGGAGCGGGCCGGCTATACCAGTCATCACCCCCGCTGGGCCATCGCTTTCAAATTCAAGGCCAAACAGGCAACGAGTACCTTACTCCATGTGGAATTTCAGGTCGGCAAAATCGGCTCGATCACTCCGGTCGCTAAAATTGAGCCCGTCCAACTGGCGGGGGTGACAGTGTCCTCAGTGTCCCTGCATAATGAAGATTTTATCCGGAGCCGGGACATCCGCTTGGGCGATAAGGTTTTGGTTGAGCGGGCGGGCGACGTCATTCCCTACATTGTCAAGTCCCTGGAAGAATTGCGAACCGGTGACGAAAAGCCGATCGATTTTCCCAAGGTTTGCCCGGTCTGTCAACATCCGTTGTTCCGGGAGCCGGAGGAAGCGGCCTGGCGCTGCGTTAATTATCAGTGCGAAGCACAAGTCCTCCAGCGCATGATCCACCATGTGTCCAAGGATGCCATGGATATCGAAGGATTTGGCAGAGCCAATGTGGAGCGATTCTATGCGCTGGGGTGGTTGCAAAATCTGGCCGATATTTATCGCCTCGACTATGAAAAGATCGCCGGGTTGGAAGGATTTGGCAAAAAATCTGCGGAAAATCTGAAAGAAGCGGTCGAAAAGGCCAAAAAGAATCCGATTAAAAGATTGTTGCACAGCCTGAGTATCCATCATCTGGGGAAGCGGGTCTCCGAACTCCTGGCCGCAGAGGTTGACCATGTCCTGGAACTGCGTCATTGGGATCTGGAACGATTTGTATCCATTAAAGACGTAGGACCGGTTGTCGCACAAAATATCATTGCTTTCTTCCGGCAAGAGGACAACATTCACATGCTGGAAGAAATGGAAGCGTTGGGGGTCAACTTCAAACAGACCGATCAGGATCGCCCGAAGAAGGTGGCCAATGATGCCCCTTTGGCCGGTAAGACCATACTGTTTACCGGCAGTCTGGAGAAAATGACCCGTACCGAAGCACAGGCCATGGCTACGGCTGCCGGTGCCAAAAACATCAGTGCCGTCAGTGGCAATCTGGATATCCTGGTGGTAGGGGCCAATGCCGGTTCCAAACTGACGAAAGCGCAAGCCCTGGGAACGGTTACCATCTGGACGGAAGAAGAATTTCTTGCCCAAATGGGAAAATCCTGAAATTGATCCTGGAATTCAGATCCGACAGGATGGACAGGAAAACAATACTGTTGTTAGCAATGGCCTTCATGGTTTTGTGGCAATGTGACCAGCCAACACCCAGGCAGGATTTGCAAGCAGGTAACCTGTTCATTGATTCCCCGGCCATCGAAGTGGAGGCCAATGTTCAAAAGCAGGATATATCTGTTTCTTTTGACTACGATACTTCCCAATGGATCGAGATCATGGATCAAGCTCCATTTCATCTGGATTTGCGCTATGCCACTCCCGATAATTTTGTACAACGATCCATTTATCCTTGCGGACGCTGTTTCTTGCGCCGGAAAGCGGCACAGGCATTGATTGCACTGCGTGACTCATTGATTCGTTCCGGATATGGATTGGTCATTTGGGATTGTTATCGGCCCGTACAGGCCCAGCAAGCATTGTGGACTGCCTATCCTCATGCAACCTATGTCACCCCGCCTGAGAAAGGGTCCATGCACAGCCGTGGACTGGCCATTGATGTGGGATTGACCGATATGGCCGGCCGGGTACTGGATCTGGGATCGACCTTTGATTATTTTGGCCGGGAGGCACACCGGGATTACCCTGGTCATCCTGTACGTATCCAAGAGCGCCGGCAATTGCTCGATCGCTGGATGGAGTCAGCGGGTTTTGCCGGCATCCGTACCGAATGGTGGCATTTTTCCTATCGGCGAATGTCCGCGCCGCTGGATTCGTTTCAGTGGACTTGTTTATCGGGAAATGATTAAAACATAACCGGGTATTCAATCGTTTCACTAGCTGGGATTCTGATCCCATACTTGGTTATTTTTCTATTTTTGACCTTTCAAATCCAAATATATGTCGGAGCAGATACAATCGGATGTGCAAGCAGTGGATGCGCTCGCCCGCAAATACCAAGAAATCAAAGAAGAAGTTGGCAAAGTGATTATCGGTCAGGATGAGGTGGTGCGAGCCGTCATCATTTCGTTGTTCAGTAACGGACACAGTTTACTGGTCGGTGTGCCCGGTCTGGCTAAAACCCTGTTGGTTCACACGATTGCCGATGCCCTGGATCTGGAATTTAAACGCATCCAGTTTACACCGGACCTGATGCCTTCGGACATCACCGGATCGGAAATTCTGGATGAGTCTCGTCATTTTCGTTTTAACAAAGGACCTCTTTTTGCCAACATTGTTCTGGCGGACGAGATCAACCGTACCCCACCAAAAACCCAGGCCGCCTTGCTGGAGGCCATGCAGGAGCGCGTCGTTACGGTCAGCGGTCAACGGCATTTTCTGCCTAAACCTTTTTTCGTTTTGGCGACCCAAAACCCGATTGAGCAGGAAGGTACCTACCCACTTCCGGAAGCCCAGCTGGACCGTTTTATGTTCAATATTCCACTGGATTATCCCACTTACGAAGAGGAAATTCAGGTGGTCAAGGAAACTACCATGATTCAGAACTATTCCTTGAAGAGCATCATGGATGCTGAAGAGATCCTCTTTTTCCAGAACCTGATCCGCAAAATTCCGGTATCGGACAATGTATTGGAATATGCAGTTAAAATGGCTACCCGGACCAGGCCGAAAACTAAAATGGCCAGTGATAAGGTAAACAATTACCTGGCTTGGGGCGCGGGACCCCGGGCTTCACAATACCTGGTGCTGGGTGCCAAATGTCACGCAGCCATTCACGGTAAATATGCACCTGACATGGATGACGTGCGGGCCATAGCCAAGTATGTACTCCGTCATCGTATTGTGCGCAACTATAAAGCTGAAGCAGAAGGTGTTACGGAAGAAATGCTGATCCAGGACCTTTTCTGATACACCACCGGGGACACTCTGCGCATCTTTAAGAGAAAATAAACATGTCATCCAGGAATAGTATATATCTCATTTTAATCTTTATCGGCGGCGTATTGTGGAGCGGCTGTGGAGGCAGCTTGGCAGAGAAGTTGAAGAATATTCCCACGGCAATTGGCTCGACCAACCAGGTTACCGTCATTTCCGACGATGAGATCTGGGACGGTGCCGTCGGTGATACCTTTAAATACCTCTACGAAGGAGCCTATCCGATGATGCCCCAGCCGGAGCCTCTCTTTGATGTTCGTCACTACAGCCCCTACCAGGTCGCTTCGGAGTCGGTGCGGCAGGAGTTGAGAACGTATATTTATCTGGCAGACCTAAGCGACACCTCTTCGTTGTCAACCAAGCAGGTCATCGACGATCTGGGTAAGGAGATCCTGGTGCGTGCCAGGACCGACCCGGGATTTTCCAATAAAATCGGCCGGGACAAATGGGCGCGCGGACAAATTATTTTTTATGTTTTGGGCATGGGCAAGGACCAGTTGGCAAAGAACATTGATGCCAGCTTTCCGGGCATCGCCAAACGGATTCATGACTTCGATGCCAGTCAGATTCGCGCTAAGACCTATTTGTCGGGGGAGAACAAAGTGATCAATAGTCTGATCAGCGAGAAATTCGGAATCGACCTGAACATTCCGGCGGACTATAAGAAAGCCATCGAAGATTCAACCACCTTGTGGGTACGGCGTGATTTGGCAGATCTGACCAGCTCCCTGTTGATCCACACGGTGAAATACGAAAGTGAATCCCAGTTAAGCAAAGAAGGCATTAAATCACTGTGTGACGAGATAACCCGTAAATACATCACCACCAATACCCCAGGCTCCTACATGCTGATCAACGATGTCGATTTGCCCATGTATGTGTATAAGAAAGACATTGATCAGGCCTATACCCTGGAAGCCCGGGGCATCTGGGAAATGAAATACGACTACATGGGTGGACCGTTTTTCGCCTATCTGCTCAAAGATCCGCAGCGTAACCGGCTCATCTTGATTGATGCATTTGTCTATGCGCCGGGTAAGGAGAAGCGTGACTTTATGCAGCAACTGGAGTACATCGTCAACCAGCTTAAGTTTACCGATAACATCTGATCCGGGTATTCAGGTGTCCAGGAAGGTTCCGGGTGTCAAGGTGTTTACCAAGATCATCAGCTCTGCAAACAGTAGGTCCTGACACCCGGTGCATTTATATCGCGTTATCGTCCAAACCACCCGAAACGCAATCCGATCGACGCATTCAGACCACTGAAATCCTGATTCGTATAGCCTGAAGTACGTACCCCATCGACGATCCGGTAACTTGCTCCGGCCGAAATCCGGAACCAGCGTGCTACATTGAGTTCTACGCCGGCTTCGGGAGTGAGTACAAAAATGCCGTCCGCATTGCGGTGCCAGTGGTCAAAATCATCTTGGAGATTGACTCCGACCGCTCCCCAGCCGATCTTTACGCTCCCATAAGCATGGATTAATTTGTGTGTGGGATAGGTATAGCCCACCCAAAATCCACCATGGGCGATATCAAGTTCCGGCTCAGCGCCATCCAGTAGCGCCTGGTAGTCAGTGCTGCCCAGCCCGTACCAGCCCACGAAGAGTTCGTCAAAGACCAGTCCGGCACCCCCACCCAGCGAGGGCCGGTAATCTCCCTTAAGCTGGCTGGATTCAAACAGGATGGCTCCAAATCCGCCGCGCAGGCGTAAATGGCTGAATAAAGTTTCCGTGGGTTCATCGCGTGTTTGATAATCACTCTGGGCAATCGTCAGCTGGGTTCCCAGCAGGAATAAGAAAGCGAGGAAAATAAGCTTTTTCATAATTCTACGGTTTAGCATCAACGTTTTTGGATTATTATAACCGTAGGATACCAGTACCGGCCAAAGACCCCTATCCAATTCGACAAAAGATTTGACCAATGGTCGGAAATCAAAGTCGTGAATGAAAAAGGTCCGCAGACATGATGCATGTCTACAGACCTTTTTCTACATTCTGGTACCTGGATAGCGTATAACTGGAAGTGTAACCCTTTACGGTATGTCCTCCGGCTTTTGGTCAGTTTTTCATCAATTCAAGGCTGCTCTCGATGAATTTTGTCAGTTCTTCACCTTTCAGCATATTCTGATTGAGACGTGCCAGATTAAAGAGGTAGCCGGCAAAAGCTTCCTTTTTGTCTTCACTACGCATCTTAAGCAACTTGTCGGCGACCAAAGGATGGTTGGTATTGACCACTACCTGGTAAAAATCATCACTGCCGGCAAATCCGGACATTCCCTGCAGGGCCTGCATTTCCTGCATCCGGCGCATGAATTCCGGCCGGGTAATGACCACCGGATGGTCTTCCGGCGAAAGGGCCTTCAGTTGTATTTTGTTTTTGGCCTCACCCAGAGCCACTTCAAATAACTCTTTGACTTTCTCCTGCTGTTTCTCTGAAAGAACCGACTCTTGCTTTTCGTCTTTCTGGATCAGGTTGTCCAGGGTATCCGAGTCAACGCGGACGAAGGTCAGGTCGTTGAGTTTGTATTCCAGGTGCTGCATGAAGTGATTGTCAATGATTTGATTCATCAGCAACACGTCATAGCCTTTGGAACGGGCGGCCTTCAGATAAGAGTCAAATCCGGACTTATCCGGGGTATAAAGACCGATGAGTTTGTTGTGTTTGTCGGTCTGCAGCGCTTTGATGTGCTCTTTGTATTCATCAATTGTAAAGGCTTTGCCATCAACATTCTTGAGTAAGGCAAATTTGAGCGCTTTTTCGTAAAACTTCTCATCGCTGATGATGCCATACTTGACAAACATGCCGATGTCTTCCCACTTGCTCTCATAGGATTCCCGGTCCTTGTTGAACAGTTCCTGTAATTTTTCTGCGACTTTCTTCGTGATGTAGCTATTGATCTTTTTAACATTGGCATCACTCTGCAGGTAACTGCGGGAAACGTTCAGGGGAATATCCGGCGAGTCGATGACCCCATGCAAAAGGGTGAGAAATTCAGGAACGATTTCCTTTACCTCATCGGTCACATAGACCTGGTTGGAGTACAACTGGATCTTGTTCTTTTGTACTTCAAAGGAATTGTTCAGTTTGGGAAAATACAGGATCCCGGTGAGGTTAAAAGGATAATCGATGTTGAGGTGAATCCAGAACATCGGTTCGGGGGAGAAGGGATACAGCGTCTCATAAAACGATTTATAATCCTCATCGCTGAGGTCGCTCGGTTGCTTTTTCCACAATGGGTCGACATCGTTGATGAGATTCGGATGTTCTTCCTTGACTTCCTTGGCTTCATCGCCTTCCCCTTCCATGCGGGTCTCCGTGCGCATTCCGAACTGGATCGGGATCGGTAAAAACTTGCAATATTTGTTGAGTAGATCCTCAATACGGTCATTGGCAAGAAATTCTTCACTGTCCTCGGCAACATGGAGAATGATGGAGGTCCCACGATCGTTCTTGTCGTTGTCATCAAGGGTATACTCAGGCTCCCCATTGCAGGTCCAGGTCACTCCCTTCGCTTCATCCTGATAGGAGAGGGTCTGGACTTCGACCTGGCGGGCTACCATAAACGCAGAATAAAAGCCTAGTCCAAAATGACCGATGATGCTTTCGTCCTTATATTTTTCCAGAAATTCCTGGGCACTGGAAAACGCCACCTGATTGAGGTATTTTTCAACCTCCTGGGCAGTCATCCCGATACCCCGGTCGGTGATGGTAATCGTTTTGGCGTCTGCGTCGACGGCTACCTGAATGGTGAGGTCACCCAATTCTCCGGTAAAGTCTCCCCGCGATGCAAGCACTTTTAGTTTGTTGGTTGCATCGACCGCATTGGAGATTAATTCACGCAGGAATATTTCGTGGTCCGAATAGAGAAATTTTTTGATGATTGGAAAGATATTTTCCGTTTGTACAGAAATCTTACCCGTCTGCATAGTCATAAGTTTTTGTATACATGATCTCCTGGTCAAAAGACATGCCATTGCTAAGAATTGTGCCATATTGACAAGGGGGTACGAAAGGGCAATGGGTTTACGATCCCGGTTGCGGTCGTTGGCACACCCGGTACGGGATATTTTTTGACTGGAAACCGGTACACATCCAATTTAAAAAAATGTATTTGACCACCATCCGACCATATTTTTCACAATCATATGGTTATACATAGCTAAAGCTGTCATGTGAAAAAAATCCTGACCTGGCCGGGTTTTCTGTACCAGTTTGGCAAGGTATCTGCATAATGAAGACTCGTAAAGCATCTTTCAATAGAGAAGATAAGCTTTATTAGAGATCGGTCCACTGGGGGGTAAGGGCCGATCTCGCTTTTTTTCTGACGTTCTGTCAGTATTCCGTTTTTATTCCGAGATTTTTTCAGTTTCTACCCTGCACATCCACCTGGATGCGTTCATCACGGTTGGCCAGTTCCCAAGCGGTGTGAAAGATCAATGTTGCCACCTTCTGCATTTTCTCGAAGTTAATTTTATCGACGGTATCCGTGGCCCGGTGATAATCGGGATGGGTTCCATTGAAAAAGAAAATCGAAGGAATGCCTTTGCGGGCAAAATTGTAATGATCGCTGCGGTAGTAAAAGCGGTTGGGATCATCATCGGCATTATAGGTATAATCCAGTGTCAGTTGGGAATATTTGGCATTGGCGTCCTCATTGATCTGGTGCAATGCGGTGCTAAGCCGGTCGGATCCGATGACATAAATGTAGTTCGGATTGTGTTGGTACTTGGCATCCACCCGGCCGACCATATCGATGTTGACGTCGGCAACGGTGTTTTCCAAAGGAAATACGGGATGTTCGGTGTAATAACGGGAGCCCAATAAGCCTTTTTCCTCACCGGTTACCCATAGGCACAGGATACTGCGGCGGGGTCCATGCCCACTTTCCTGGGCAGCACGGAATGCCTCGGCGATTTCCAGAACGGTACAACTGCCTGACCCATTGTCATCAGCGCCATTAAAAATTTGATCACCGTTGCGCCCGATATGATCGTAATGAGCGGATACAATCACCACTTGATCCTTCAGTTGGGGATCGGATCCTTCCATGTAGGCCAGCACATTTTCAAAGGGGTATTCCTTCTCGGCAAAATTCTGAGCAAGGGTTACGTCTGCTTTAAATGTTATCGGTTTCGATTTTCCTTTGGACTCGATCCGCATCAGGTCTTTTTCCAATTTTTGTTTTTGGGCACCTACCAGGCTTTGGAATACCTCGGGTGAAATATAGAGGTGATTGGCGTATTCGGATTGTAGATTGGGGTTTTCCGGTTCGCCCATTTTTAGTGCATTGGAATGCAATTGCCGGGAATTGTCCTTGATGCTGGCTTCCATTTTGTCGTTGACGATCAGCACCGAAAGAGCCCCTTTGTTCTTGGCAAGGGTCAATTTGCGCAGGACGGCCTTCGACCAGGCAGATCGCTCTTTGGTGCCGGTTATCCGGGAGTTACCATTGGCATCAAGCGGTTCGCCGTCAAGGATTACGATAATTTTGCCGCGGACATCGGCTTTTTTGTAATCATTGTATTTAGGATCCTCGATGCCATACCCCAGGAAGACCACATCATTCGCTTGCAGACGGGCGAGCGGACTGTTGAGACGGATAAAGGAATAATAATCTTCCAAATTGAGAAATTCCTGTCCATTGATTGCCAGATAAAGATCCGTCCAATCGGTCCCGTAGAAGGGGATGGACTGGAAATAACCCTGCTCGGCGGCGTACGGTGGTATACCCATTTGCTGGATCTGATCCGCCAGGTAGCGGGCTGCCCGGTGATTGGCTTCAGTTCCCAGTTCACGGCCTTCCATTTCGTCAGATGCAAAATAAGTCAGTCGCCGGCGCAGGTCTTCCACGGTAATGGTATTGGCCGCATCGATGCTGGCATCGACGGGAGCAGAGGGTTGACTCCACCCGGCAATCGTTATCAAGGCCGGGATGAGAACAAGGAATTTCTTCATTTCGTATCGTTTATTGAAATCAACAACTCATTTTACCGACACGCCGTTCATGCCTTCCTCCATCAAACGGAGTGGCCAAAAAAGCCTTGGTCATTTCCACGGCCTCCTCACCGCTGACAAACCGGCCCGGCATGCAGAGAATGTTGGCATTGTTATGTGCCCGGGCCAAGGTAGCCAATTCCGGGAGCCAACACAAAGCGGCGCGAATCCCCTGGTGTTTGTTGGCTGTTATGGCGACCCCGTTTCCACTGCCACAGCACAGGATACCCAGGGAAGCTTTACCGCCTTCTACGGCATTTGCAACCGGATGCGCAAAATCGGGATAATCAACCGATTCTTCCGAATAGGTGCCAAAATCCAAAATTTCATAACCGGCATCGGTCAGATAGGCCAATATGGGTGCTTTCAGGTTGTAACCGGCATGGTCACAACCAAATGCGATCGTTGTCATACTAAAGGTTTTTGAAATACATAAATGACTGAACTAGCCCGGGAAGGACGAAACATTGCCATCATATTGGAACGCAAGGCATTCCACATCCCGCGTAGACGACCCGGCAGGCCACTGTTCCGGTATTTTTCACTCAGTAAGCTGACGTAATAACTATCAAAAGGCATTGATCGTTTGGAAACACACGTCACACCACGAACCAACCGCAGGATCGACGCCGGTGCGAAATGCCATAAATGCCGGGGGACATCGTAAGCGGCCCAATCCGGGCCATAATAACGTGCATCAAAGCTGGTGTAATTAGGCACTGCAATGATCAACAATCCTCCGGGTTTTAGTGCCCGCACCAGTTGTTTGGTGGTTGCCGTCAGCGTGTGTACGTGCTCGAGCACATGCCAAAGTGTTATCACATCAAATTCTTCCCGGTAATCACCTAACGATTTTGGGTCATAAACGTTTAATTGCCATTTGTTGCGAGCCAGGGACCGGGCTTTTTCGTTGATCTCCAGACCGGTGCCTTGCCATCCTAGCCGGACCATATGGTGAAGAAAAAATCCGGTGCCACAACCATAATCAAGTAATTTACCCGGCTTTTTTTTCCACCGGCGAACCAGCTTTGCTTTCCGCCGAACCATGTAAGAGCGGATCCAATGGTATAAGGTGAAAAACAATCCCTGCTGGGTGTCGCTATGCGATACGTATTCGGGGAAATCGTAATAGGGGCCGATGTGGTTCGCATCAGGCATGTCCTGCGTGAAGACCAGTTGACAGTCCGGGCATCGGGACAATTGAAAGGATTCACCGGATTGTGCGTGATCAGGTACTGTCAGGAAGGATTCCAAAACATGTTGGCCGCAGACCGGACATTGGGTAAGATGGACGCTGGTGGCTGTTGGCGATTCGATATTCATATCAGAACGAGCAAATCGCCTGCATGATACGGATTTTTCATCAGAACCAGGCTCACTCCCGTCGTACAGGAAGATGATCCAACGAGAATAACGTAAAAATACGTTATATAAATGAATATTTAGTTGCATGGTTGCTATTTTAGTTGTAACATTGTCATTATGGATCGAAAGTGGATATGGATTGTTTTTGGTTTAAACGGTTTAACCGTTGGTTTGCACGCACAGGAAAACCCCGGTCGGGAAGCCATGGATCGGCAGGATTACCGGGCCGCCCTGGATTATTACCAGGCTCAAACCGATACCCAGGCAACGACTTTATATCAACTGGCTTTTTGTCAATATAAATTAGGCCGGTGGAAGGATGCCAAAGCCAATTACGAACGGGTCATCCGTCAGGATACGGCGATGGTGCCTGCACTACTTCAATTGGGCAGTCTGTTTGAACAGGAATGGAATTATCCCAAGGCTTTTCTGCAGTATCGACGGCTGGTGGCGCTGGATCCCGAAAATCCCACCTATCAAAAATTATGCGGCCAGGTGGCGGAAA
>JAGQXC010000347.1 GCA_020436785.1 Saprospiraceae bacterium
GAGTGATCAAAACCGTCTTCACGGTGGTCGGCGTTTTATTGGGTATTCTCTTCACGCTTAAGCTGTCTCCGATCGTTATTGATTTTCTGGAAGGGGTCTTCAACCGGCAAAATCCCTGGATTTTTATTCTTGGATTTGCAGGTACTTTCCTCATCATTCTTGCCATTGTACGCTTTACAGGAAAAAACCTGGAAAACCTCTTTAAGGCCGTCAAACTGAATTTTATCAATAAAATTGCCGGTGGGGCGCTACTCAGTCTGCTTTTTATTATTTGCTTTTCTTACCTGGTGTGGTTTCTTGACCGCACACACCTGGTCAGTGATTCCGTAAAGTCGCGTTCGTTCACTTATCCTGTTTTGTCCGTCATGCCGGAAGAAAGCAAATTGATAGCTGAAAAACTGAAACCCGTTTTCAGAGGCTTTTGGGATAAAACAATCCAGGTAATCGATGGCATTAAAGAATCTGCGGATCATCCTCAGAACGAATAACATGCGGATCATCGCTACCAATGATCGTGGTAATCCATCTCTCCAGTACTTCGAAGTAACTTGCTGACAGGTGTTGAATCGCGGTTACCGTGTTGGCAGAAATGAGGATTATCGCCGAGATCGCAACGATTTAGGTGGTCATGACGCTTTATTAGTCATTCCGAGTTCTGACCATCCGGGCCCGCCTGGAGTAAGCAGTGTTTGAGAATTGATTAATGAGAGATGGGCATTCCTGCGGGAATGTCCTTTTTTTTGGAGAGCGGGTATTCATTCGTGCGGTTACCGATTAGCTTCGCTTGATGTTACCGTTTTCATCCCATTCGGCTTGTTTTTCGCGTTCTTCCACGGTAACGTACATTGCCATCCGATCCTCATCGTAAGCCAAATTGTGTTTATCGAGCACCTCCTGCGGCACCCCATCCCAAAAGGTAGGTACATTGCCTATATAACCCAGGTCGGTAATAACGCCCATCTTGGAAGTAAAGAAACCCGTTGCGGTCAGGTTGCGTACGGTATTGAAGAAACGAACCCCTGATTGGTAGGCCGGTTCCACCTCCTCCGGGTAAGCCAATTTATCCAAAAGTGCTGTTTGTTGCCCTTCACTGCAATCCACGAACGCTTTATCATGCAAGGCCAACGTTTGATGATCCAACCACATCAATCCTCCGCGCATGGTATTCTGGTATCCGGGCTGGTCCTTCATGATAAAATCGATGAATGCAGGCACTTCGGCATCGCTCGCACTACCGGAAACATCATCAGCCGGGATAATCAGGTCACAAAGGACTGTTAGGGTCGCCATTTCGTGCGCATTAAAAAATGGCTCTTTCATCAATTCGCGATCGCGCTTTTTTTCCTCCGGCGTACGGCCGTACATTTCCGTTTCACCAACAGACGCAGCGTCGGTATCCACCGGTCCGGCAGCAGGCTTACAACCGTTGATCAAAAGTCCTCCGGCAATCCCGCCGGCAACCAGGGTCTTGATGCTATTTCTCCGGTCCATGATCAGATGTTTTGTTTTTTCATTTCATTCATTAAATACTCGGAAGCCCGCATAGCCAAAGCCATGATGGTCCAGGTCGGGTTTTTATCGGCCTGCGAAACAAAAGGTCCACCATCCATGACAAACAAGTTGGATACATCGTGCGCCTGATTGTAGCTGTTCAGGGCCGATTTCTGTGGATCATTCCCCATACGAACCGTGCCCACCTCATGGATAATCCGTCCGGGCGCTTCCAAACCGTAATCGGATTCCGGACCCGGCTTTTCCCCTAATAAAATGCCGCCGGCCTGGGTGATGATTTCCTCAAACGTATCGTGCATGTGTTTGGCTTGCTTCCGTTCATGGTCGCTCCAGGTGTAATGAAATCGTAATACCGGTATACCAAATTTGTCGACGGTGTTTGGATCGATTTCGCAATAATTATCCTCACGGGCGATGCATTCTCCGCGTCCGGACATGCCAAAGGTAGCCCCATAAAAGCGCCGTAAGTCGGCTTTAAAGTCCTTCCCGTAACCGCCCGCGCTTTGTGATTGTCCCTGCGCATTAGGTACAAGTCCGTTGAGGCTTTCCAGGCCAAAACCAAAGCCATAGCCCGGCATGCCCATGCCACCCCAATATTCAATATGATATCCCCGGGGAAAATCCAGCTTTTTATTGTCCAGCCACCAGGGCGTATAAACGTGCATACCGCCAACTCCATCTTCGTTATAGCGTTGACGATCGAGCATCTCGGGATGTAATCCCATCCGTGAGGCGCCGGTAGAATCATGCAGGTATTTACCGACCACGCCACTGTTGTTTGCCAGGCCATTGGGGTGACGGCTGGACACGCTATTCAATAATAGACGCGCTGACTCGCATGCCGAAGCAGCCAGGATGATGGTCTTGCCCCGTACCTGGTATTCCCGCAGGTCTTCCTTGTTAACGTACGAGATTGCTTTGGCCTTGCCGTCGGTATCGGTAATCACTTCACGAGCCATGGCATTTACGTAGAGATCAACATTACCGGTATCCAATGCAGGCTTGACCAGCACCGAACTGGAAGAGAAGTCGCCGTAGACCATACAAGAACGCGAACATTGCCGGCAGTAGAAACAGACACCACGATCCTGATTGATCCGTCGGGTGAGGATGGACAACCGTGCCGGGATGACCGGAACATTTACTTTTGCGGCCCCTCTTTGAATAAACATTTCATGCAGGCGGGGTTTTGGCGGGGGTAAAAAGAAGCCATCCGGCTCATTGTACATGCCCTCTTTGGAACCAAATACGCCCACCATTTTATCCAGCCGGTCATAAAATGGCTTGACATCGTCGTAGCTTATTGGCCAGTCATCACCCAAGCCATCCATACTCCGCCGCTTAAAATCATAAGGTCCAAACCGTAGTGAGATCCTACCCCAGTGATTGGTGCGCCCACCCAACATGCGAGAGCGAAACCAATCAAATTGGGTTCCATTCTTACGGGTGTAAGGCTCGCCGTCAATATCCCAACCACCATAAGCCATATCAAAATCACCGAAAGCCCGGGTGGTACCTGCACCGCGCCGGGGAGACATCCAGGGCCATTTTAATTGAGTCTGTTGTTCGGGATTCTTGGGATCGAAATTCGGACCCGCCTCCAGCAATGCTACCTTTAAGCCTCCTTCTGCCAGGATCTTGGCAGCCATGCCACCACCAGCACCGGACCCAACAATGACGACATCGTAAACGGTCGGTTGCTCAATAATCTGAAACGACATAAGCCAACAATACTTTTTCGGTGTTGAAGATGGGAAAAAAGATTGAAACAGCGTAACCACATCGCCATTCTTCTTAATGGAATTGCCCCACATGAAATGAACGTTCCGGGTGACCAATCCGCTCAGGAAGGACCAGGGTGATCTTATTCAGATCACGTCCAGGATAATGGTCGGATCATCCAACTTCCTCAACATATTTGTTATCTTGCCCCCCGCTCGAAACCAACGAAACCCGTTATGCCTTTCCGGGTTAGTATCAATTGATTATTGTTCATGTAAAGCGATTACACCATGTTGAATTTAATCTTATTTGGACCTCCGGGTTCCGGAAAAGGTACGCAAGCGATTAAAATCGCGGAAGCTTATGGGTTGATTCACATTTCAACGGGAGATCTGTTCCGCTATGAAATGAGTCACAATACTCCCCTGGGTTTGAAAGCCAAGGAATACATTTCAGAAGGTAAATTGGTGCCGGACGAAATCACCATCGGGATGCTCGCCAACAAGCTGGATCAACATCTCGACGCCAAGGGATTTATCCTGGATGGATTTCCGCGAACCATACCCCAGGCAGAGGCCCTCGATACGTTGTTTGAATCCCATGGCTGGCATATTAATATGCTGCTTGCCCTGGATGTGTCCGAAGATGAAATCGTGACCCGGATTCTGAAACGGGGAGAAACATCGGGGCGGTCCGACGATACAGATGAGTCGGTCATCCGCAATCGCATTCATGAATACGAAGCCAAGACAGCACCTTTGTATGCGTTTTATGACGACCGGAATAAAGCCTACACCTTTAACGGTATCGGCTCGATCGAAGAGATTTTCCAGGGATTGTGTGCATTGATCGATGAGCACTTAAGTTGAAGAACAGATCAATGGCTGACCAAAACTTTGTGGACTACGTAAAGATCTGTTGCCGCTCCGGAAAGGGAGGTGCAGGGTCAGCACATTTGCATCGGGCAAAATTTAATCCCAAAGGAGGACCGGACGGCGGCGATGGGGGTCGTGGCGGCCACGTCATTCTGCAGGGTAATAAACAATTATGGACGTTGCTCCACCTGAAATACCGCAAGCACGTGATCGCCGGCCATGGTCAGCATGGAGCAGCCCAGGAAATGACCGGCGCCTCCGGAGAAGATGTGATCCTGGAAGTTCCACTGGGCACGGTTGCTAAAGATGCCGAAACCGGCGAGACCCATTTTGAGATCACTGAAGATGGCGAAACGCAAATCCTCGTCTCCGGAGGCCGGGGAGGACTTGGCAATGTTCATTTTAAATCAGCGACCAACCAGACACCGCGCTATGCCCAACCCGGTGAGCCCGGGAAGGAAGAGTGGAAGATCCTTGAACTCAAATTACTGGCTGATGTCGGGTTGGTAGGATTCCCCAACGCAGGCAAATCGACCCTTCTGTCCTCCATCAGTGCTGCCAAACCCAAGATCGCCGATTACGCGTTCACCACGTTGACCCCAAATCTGGGAGTGGTGCCGTACCGGGATAACCGGTCCTTTGTCGTAGCCGACATACCGGGAATCATCGAAGATGCACACCTGGGCAAAGGGCTGGGATTGCGCTTCCTCCGCCATATTGAACGCAACGCGGTATTGTTGTTTATGATTTCCTGTGAAGAAGATGAACCGGCTAAAACATACCAGACACTGAACAATGAACTAAAGGAATACAATCCTGAACTGATGGATAAACCACGGGTCATCGCCATCAGCAAAAGCGATTTGATCGATGCGGAGTGGGAAACATTATTACGTCCCCAACTGCCGAAAAATATCCCGGTGGTGTTTATATCTGCAGTAAGTGGTTATGGCCTGGATAAACTTAAAGACGTGCTGTGGAGGACGTTGAACGATTGATGCTCCGGGTATTACCCTTTACCTTGTCGTTTCAACCCAACAGCCGAAATTCATCCCGGTCCTGCAAAAAGGCATATTGCCCGCGAAAGTGAACTAATTTTTCCTGATCCAAATCCGCATAAAGCAAATCTTCATCATCTTTGGTGGTAGCCATAATTTCACCCTGGTAGTCAATGATACAGCTCTCACCCGAATAATAATGTCCGGAATCGTCCCACCCTACCCGGTTCACACCAAGCACATAACATTGATTTTCAATAGCCCGCGCCTGGAGTAGCGTCTTCCAGGCATGACTACGCACCTGAGGCCAATTGGCCACGTAGATGAGTAAATGGTATTCGTCGATATTGCGGCTCCAGACTGGAAATCGCAAATCGTAGCAGATCAGAGGAAGGCAGTCCCATCCGCGATAGGCTACTTTTATGCGTCGTTGTCCCGGAGTATAGGTTTCATGTTCCCGGGCGTAGGTAAATAAGTGCTTCTTGTCATAGCAGATCGTCGCTCCGTCAGGCATTTGCCAAATTAACCGGTTGTAGTATTGATCATCTTCCCGGATGATGAGGCTTCCCACCATGGCTGCATCCAGGGATGCCGCTTTTTCTTTCATCCAGGCCAGGCTCGCACCTGACATAGACTCGGATTGACCGGCGGCATGCATGGTAAAACCCGTGGTAAACATTTCCGGTAAAACCACTAAATCGGTGTCTCCGGGAACCCGCTGCAGGAGCAGATCAAGATGTTCACGATTGGCTTTGGCATCCTCCCAGTGGATATTACTTTGAATCAGCGTGACCTTCATCAGGGTGTCGTGTAAATAATTCCAGGCTCAAAATAAGTTATTAACGCTTTTATTCGTCAAATCTTTCTGGAATTACCCTTTCATTTCACTTCAATAATCTTTTCTCTTGCCGTCATCATCCAGGCTGGATGGCCATCGGTAGCGATTCTGCGTACTGCCTTGCCTCTTTCCGGGATTTGATCTCCAATTTTTGATACATCCGGTTGATGTGCGTTTTAATAGTACTTATTTCAATGAATAACTCAGCGGCCAATTCCTTATTGGTTTTGCCGGCAATGATCCCCTTCAGGATACGCAGTTCCTGGGTGGTCAGCGAACTAAGTTTGCGGTGCTGATCGGCCTGAGGGTCATGCCTCCTGGTGGTCCACCACCAAAAGCTTCCGGCCAGTAATAAAAATATAAACAGACCTGGTAATGCATAATGCCACCAGACCGGCCTCGCCGGCAAAAAGGCATAAGGATGTCTGGGCAAACGACCGGCCCACTGGATGATCTGCTCCTGTTGCCCGGGAAACAAATTTTGAAAGCGGTAAGCGGCATACCAGCCCACCGCCGGATCCTGACCGTTTGCCCACCATGTGATCAGTTGATCCGATATTTGTTTCCCTGAGGTATCCTGGATGGTGAGGTGGTCAAAGTATTGCTTGATGCGATCGAAAGAAGGAAAAACCGGTGCATCCACCCGGGAAAGCTTCCAGGGCATCCGGTCTGCATGCAGGTCAATGGTATCTCCGTCCCGAACCGGAATCACCAGGTAATTCTCAAGTTTATTACCCACATAAAGTGTTGAGGGAGGGTCATCCTGCCGGACCATTTGCAACCGTAAAAATTCGGTACGTTTTGACCTGACGGGAATCAGCGCAGAAAAATGCCCTTGTGGGTCAATGGATATCTCTCCGATGATCAGGTGGTCACTCGCCAAATACCATTGGGAAAGACTGGCCAGTTCACAAACATAGATCACAGGGCTCCATGCCGAATCCGGTGGGATTTCACCCCGAATCAGGCAAGACCCTGCTTGCAGGGGTTGCAACCTAAAACCCAGCAGCAGGAGGAGGAATATTTGTTTTAGATGTTTCACACGGTTACTTGAAGGTAAATAGATCGGAAGAATTAGCCTCCCGTTGACGGAAATTCGTTGCGATGATTTCCGACACGGTAGGATATAATCCATGGACGATTCGCATGAATGAAGACGGCCTTGCGGTCAATTTTGACCAGCCATCATCTCAAGCTGCCCTTCGGCATGGGTTAGTTTCACTTTGACGGTCCAGGTGCCGGGCTCCGGATCGGAAAATTGTTTTTCAAAATTTCCCTTTGCCCGCCCTTTCACTTTCACTTTGGATTTGGTCTCCTGGTCCTTGTCATTGATGCTGTGTGAGCTGGATTTGGATTTCCCTTCCGAACCATCGGCCACCAGGCTTAACTGTCCGTCTTTCCTGCCTTCCGGATGATAAATGAGGGCTTCCAGGGATCCTGATTTTAATTCCGCCTGTACTCGGATGATTAATCGACTGGTTCCCGGGTTAACCTGAATGAGGAATTCCTTATCCTGGGAATCGTCTTCCAGATCATAGGATTGGGAAACATTGGTTTGCTCCTGCGAGGTGGCCGTTTGTCCGGATACCTGACTGATCAACGCAAAGAAAGATGCCAATAACAATAGATTCAATTTCATCAGTTTTGAATTTTTTGTCAAAAATGAGTCATCCTCCATTCGATTAGCAAATTTTAGGGGGTGTAGAAAAGGTTGAATTCCGGCCGAATTACCTGTTCAAACGGCACAATAAAAAAAGAGACGTATGTTGGTACGTCTCTTTTTATGTAACAGGTAACGAAAACATTTTCGTTACCCTCCGCCTTCAAACGAATTATTCGGTTTTGGCAGCCGTCGCCGAGCGAAGTGCACGCGGGATGGCTACGGTAACGATCGGAATCGAAGGTGCATTCAGGATTTCGACCCCATCGATCGCATCGATGTCACGAACCCGAACGGTTTGTCCCAGGTCCAAGCCGGAAACATCCACGGTAACTTCCGAGATGATGTTTTCAGGAAATACCTTCACCGAAATGTTGCGCATTTTTGTCACCAGCTTACCTCCTAATTTCACACCGGGTGAAATACCACGGGTTGCGAGCGGTACGTTGATTTTGATTTTGTGGCCAGGAGTCAATTTCAGAAAGTCCAGGTGGATCACTTCATCGCTCACCCTGTCCAATTGAACTTCTTTCAGCAGGCATTTATACGAATTGCCATCCACTTCAACCTGAGCCAATTTGAAATCAGCCGTATAAACCAATGTCTTCACATCATGTGGATCCACCGTAAAGGCAACATTGGCATCTGCTCCGTAGAGTACGCAAGGGATCAATCCTTCATTACGCACTTGTTTGGCCCATTTGGTACCTAAATCCGTGCGAACTTCCCCTTTAACGTTTACTATTTCCATGTTCAATATTTTAACACCTTGTCAAACAGGACTGCAAAGATAATACAAAATCTTATAAGTGAAAGGAAATCTTAAAATTGCCGGATGAATTCGCTTTGTAACAGCCGGTGTCCGATCATCCCCATGGACCGCCAAGTAAAATGCCTCCGCGTCTCAAATCGCAGGATGGCATCAACCATCCACAAATAGCGCCGAAATGGACCGGTGCTCGTGGGTGTTCCGGATGGCCCGCGCAAATAATTTGGCGGTGGTTAAAACCTTTATCTTTTCGTGCTTCTGCTTCAATGGAATGGTGTCGGTGACGATGAGTTCGCCGATTTTTGAGTTGGAGATGTTTTCAAAGGCTTTACCGGACAGAACAGGGTGCGTACAAATGGCTCGTACACTTTTGGCCCCTTTTTCGATCAATGCATCGGCCGCTTTACATAAAGTGCCGGCCGTATCTACCAGGTCATCCACCAGGATCACATCCGCACCATCGACTTCACCGATTACCGTAATGCGCTCAACCTCATTGGCTTTCTTGCGGTACTTATCACAAATGACCAGGTCCCTTTTGAAATATTTGGAATAGGTCCTGGCCCGTTTTACCCCGCCGACATCCGGTGAGGCAAAAATAATATTATCCAGATTTTGGGTTTCCAGGTAAGGAATGTAGATCGCTTCGCTTTTGAGGTGGTCGACCGGAATGTCAAAAAATCCCTGGATCTGATCGGCATGAAAATCCATGGTCATCATGCGGTTTGCCCCCGCAGATTCGATCAGGTTGGCAATTAGCTTGGCAGAGATCGGGACCCGAGGTTTGTCTTTCCGGTCCTGCCGGGCATATCCAAAATAAGGAATCACCACACAGATGTATCCGGCCGAGGCCCGCTTGGCCGTATCGATCATCATCAGCAACTCCAGCAGGTTTTCCGGCGGCGCAAATGTCGACTGGATAAAGAAAACATAGGCCCCCCGAACCGACTCGTTGATTTCGGTTTGTATCTCACCGTCACTGAATCGGTGGACGGTCAGATTGCCCAGTGAGTAGCCATAATAATCGGCTATTTTTTCGGAGAGGGACCGGCTGTTGGTTCCGCCAAAGATCTTTACATCAACCATAAGAACTGCTTTGGGACGGCATACCTTGCCGGCATGCCGGTTTGGTTTGCGCTTTAAGTCGCAAATATATCAAATTGTCATACGTCCAACGAAAACCGCGCGTGTTAAACGGAAAATGATACCAACCCGGTCACCCTGCAGATCGAATAACTCCGTTATTTCGTCGAACAATTTACCGCGTAGACCTTGAGTCACCTAAATTTATTTATTACCACGAAAATAGTGTCGTATGACCTTGATCACGCTTGCGGAATGGTGGAATGCACTGACATCAATCGAACATGTGTTTTGGGGCGTGGCCGTGATCTCAACGACCTTGTTTTTAATGCAATTTGTCCTTAGCCTTTTTGGACTTAGCACGGATACCTCCATCGAATTGGATCATGACAGTCTTGACAACGACCTTGCGTTCGAACATGAGTTCAATTTGTTTTCCATTCGCAGTGTATTAGCCTTCTTCACTTTTTTTGGCTGGATCGGCATCCTGATGTACGACAACACACAAAATGCCTCCCTGGCGCTGATCGTGGCACTGATTGCCGGAATTGCTGCGATGGCTACAGTAGCTTACATCATGTATCTGCTTTTTAAACTGGAAGAAGAAGGCACCCTGCATATGGAGGAAGCCGTAGGCAGTGCGGCAGAAGTGTATTTTTCAATTCCCGAGACAAAAAACGGTCCGGGAAAAATTCATGTAAACATCAATGGCTCCTTACGCGAGATCGAAGCCTGGACAGAAGGTCAGCGGCTTCCGACGGGCACCAAAGTGCGTATAGTGAGCATGATCAATAAACAATCCGTCCTGGTGATTCCGGATGAATCATTATGACTGCTCTTTGTTCACGAACTAAACCATTCTTACCATGGTCGAATTAATCACCACCTTTGTCGGGATCCTTTTTCTGGTCAGCATCCTGATTTTTCTCATCGCCCGTTATAAACGTTGTCCATCGGATAAAATCCTGGTCATCTATGGTAAAACCGGAAAGGGTTCTGCCAAATGCCTGGCCGGTGGCGCCGCATTTGTGTGGCCAATCATTCAGGGCTATGAGTATCTGGACCTGAGTCCTATCTCGATCGATGTTGATCTGAAAGGCGCGTTGAGTAAACAAAACATCCGGGTGAATGTCCCCTCCCGCTTTACCGTCGCCATTTCCAACGAAGAAGGCACCATGCTCAATGCGGCCGAAAGGCTACTGGGCAAAACCACAGAATCCATTCGCGACATTGCCAAAGACATTATTTTCGGTCAACTGCGTCTGGTAGTTGCTACGATGGACATCGAAGAAATCAATTCGGACCGCGATAAATTCCTTTCCAATGTATCCCAGAATGTGGGTGCCGAGCTGCGTAAAATCGGCCTCACCCTGATCAACGTCAACGTCACCGACATCCAGGATGAATCAGGCTACATCGAAGCTTTGGGTAAAGAGGCTGCCGCCAAAGCCATCAACGATGCCAAACAAAGCGTGGCTCAGAAGAACCGTGATGGTTCCATCGGTGAAGCGCTTGCCCTCAAGGATGAACGGATCCAGGTTTCTTCGGCAGAAGCCGATGCAAAAATCGGTGAAGCCACAGCTA
>JAGQXC010000348.1 GCA_020436785.1 Saprospiraceae bacterium
ACCGGCTTCTGATTTTAACCTGGCTGTATTCTCCTCCACCGCCTACAATCATGCCCGGTACACCAGTGGAACGGTGGCCGTGAACGGAGAAAATCTGGACATTGCCGGTAAGACCGGAGAGAACATTCCGACCTGGATCAGTCGTAACGGCATCACGGTCGGATATGGTACTTTCTCGACCACCCTGCAATTAAGTTATGTGTCCGATTCTTATTCCGATGCAATTAATACCATTTCTTCCTCAAACGGAGTTAATGGAATCGTACCTTCCTACCTGATCACGGACCTGAATCTGAGTTATTATTTTCTGAATAATTACAATGTGAAACTTTCAATCGGTAACCTGACCGATCGCCATTATTATACCCGTAGGGCGACCGGATACCCGGGTCCGGGGATACTCCCCTCCGACGGACGCAGCCTCATGGTATCGGTTGGTGCCCGCTTTTAATCAGACAACACTTTTCATACCATATTTTGCGATAAAGGATGGGGACAATCGTTCTCATCCTTTTTTATGGATAAATAAAACGGAGATTCAGCTGCTTATCCGGAAACACCCGGATGAATTCCTCTTATTTGCGTATATTTTGATGCACTGAGATTTTATCCGGGCTACGCAAGGAATGATTACCGAATTAGGCGAAAAACTTACCGAACAATTTAAGAAATACATGCCCGATGCATTTGTGTTCGCATTGGGATTGACAGTTCTCACCGGGTTGGCAGCCTGGATATGGACCGATGCCACTTTGCTGGACACCATCCAGGGCTGGTATGAGGGATTTTGGTTGTTGCTGGAATTTGGCATGCAAATGACCCTGATCCTGGTGACGGGTTACAGCATTGCCATTTCTCCCCTGGCCGACCGGTTCATCAATCAATTGACCGGATTCATCCGTAAGCCCCAGCACGTTTACCCGTTTATTGTACTGACCGGAATGCTGTTGAGCATGGTCAGCTGGGGTTGGATGGTGATTACGGCCGTCCTGGCTCGTCAGCTGGCGCTGCGTATCAAAGGCATTAATTACCCTTATCTGATTGCCTGTGTTTACTTTTCCGGTATCATTTGGGTGGGAGGATTATCCAGTTCGATACCCTTGTTACTGAATACAGACGGCAATTACCTGATCGAAACCGGCATCCTGGCCGGGACCATTCCGACAACATATTCCCTGGGATCCATTCTAAATATTTTCATGATCGTTTTTACCCTGGTGACTGGCCCGTTGTTGCTGAAATGGCTGGCACCCTCTCAAGCCGTGGATCTGGAAGACCTGGCCACGGATCTCCACCAGCAAAAAGCAAAGACCATCCGGGAGGAAGCGGCCAGCATGAATCAAACCCATAAACAACTTTCGGACCGGTTAAACAACAGTTCATGGCTGCAATATTTAGTGGCCTTGATGGGACTGGTTTACATTATCCGCCATTTCATCACCAGGGGATTCGATGTCAACCTGAACATCATGATTTTCATATTTATCATTATGGGACTAGTGTTACACCGGACACCCATGCGTTATGGCATCGCGATGAAGCGGTCAAGCATGAACATTTCCGGCATCCTGTTTCAGTTTCCATTTTATGCAGGCATTATGGGCATCATGTTGAATACCGGGTTGGGGGAGAAATTAGCCTTGACGATGGCATCGGCCGGAACCATCCATACCTATCCCATCTTTGCCTTTCTGAGTGGTGCGGTGGTCAATTTTGCAATTCCCTCTGCTGGCGGAGAATTTGCCGTCATCGGTCCCAGCATCATCCATGCCGTGAAAACAATCGGCATGGGATTACCGGATCCGGAAATGACCCAGATGGTTGTCCGGGCATCCCTATCGGTGGCCTACGGGGAGACCCTGACCAACACGTTGCAACCGTTTTACTTATTGATCATCCTTCCTGTGATGGGTTTGGGCATTCGGATTCAGGCCCGCGATGTGATGGGTTATTTGATCCTGCCGTTTATTTTTTATTTTATTTTCGATTTATTGATGGTCCTGTTTTTGCCAATCTGACATCTGGCATCGGAATAAAATACTTTCCTGTTCAACTATAAATTGGTTCTTAATTTATTAAAAAAAACAATCTAACCTGGGGTCATTTAAAATTTATTATTAGCATCGAACACTAAAAAAGGAGGATAGAATAAAGTTAAATTATTAAGTTTTTCTTCAAATCAGAACCAGATTGACTTAAGTATAAACAGAATATAATGAAGGGAAAGAGTGATTAACCGGGACGGAGTAATCGTGAAATCGTTATCTGATTTGTTAAATTAATAGCTGAGCCGGGTTGAAATTAAAGGAGCTTATTTGATATTATCTTGCTACAAAATTCCAACGACACCACATGAATTCCATAAAGAACAAAATCGTAGCCGCGTACGAAGAACTGGCCGAACATTACGACCGGCACATTGACACCAAGCCGCACAATGCCTTTTACGACCGGCCAAACACCCTGGCGATGTTACCGGAAGTGGCGGGCAAAACCATTTTGGATGCCGCCTGCGGCCCGGGTAAATATGCGGAAATCCTGTTGAGTCAGGGAGCGTCAGTGACCGGTTTCGACATTAGTCCGAAGATGGTTCACCTGGCCAAACAACGGAATGGATTGCAGGGTGACTTCTTTGTCCACGATTTTTCACAACCACTGACCCAACTGGAGGATCAATCGTTTGACATGGTCCTGTGCGCGCTGGCGCTGCATTATGTTGAAGACTGGAGTGTGACCATCCGGGAATTTTACCGGGTATTGAAATCCCGGGGGATACTTGTCCTTTCGATTGAACATCCATTTTATGAATATACGTTCTTCCGGTCCGAACAGTACTTCTCGGTAGAAAATGTCCAATGCATCTGGAGAGGATTTGGCATTCCGGTGGAGGTGAACAGTTTTCGCCGGCCTTTGGAAGCATGCCTGGGTCCCCTGACCGACCATGGATTTTACATCGATAAATTGGTGGAGCCTAAACCAACTGCGGAATTTGCCAATTACGATCCAAAACATTTTCAGGAACTGAATCAATTTCCGGCCTTTCTCTGTATCCGGGCCATTAAGAAGAATTAAGTGAACAGAAGGTCATTGTTTCAAAAATAGGAGCAATCATTGACCCTTTTCCAGACAATACAATTTACCGTTGGTGCTGGAAAATAACAGATAATCGTTTGCCAACACCGGTGTGGAAAATACACCGCCCAATTCACATTCGACTTCCAGAAATTGTTCGTTGGATTTAATGATCGAATAAATATCGTCGCGGTACGAATCATCTTCTTTGAAATAATCCAATTTATGCTCCTCATAATCTTCCGTTACAAATTGCCACAGCGGCTCACCGGTCATCCGGTCGTAAGCATGCAGTTTTCCATTGGTGGTTCCGACGTATAAAAGTTTTTTTGAAAAAGCCAGATTGCCGAAGATGAGAAATTCCATGGGTTGCTTCCAGCATTCGAAACCGGACTGAGGAAGTACGGACATCAGCATCCGTTCGTCCGCACCGGCGATATAAAGTGTATCCTTGTACATGGTATTACTGAGCCCCCAGCCTTTTTGAAAAGCTTTGTTCCAATGGCAATAGCCTTGTTCCAGATCGAGGGCATACACGTTGTAATCGCGGGCCCCCAAAATGACCAAATGATCAATCACCGCCGGAGAACCTTGCACTTCCCCTTTGGGGAAAAAGCGGTGTCCAACGGTTTTAAATTTCCACTTGAGAAAACCGGTACGGACATCCAGGGCATAGACGTAGCCGTCGAAAGAACCAAAATACACGCTGCCGTCAGCGACGGCCGGCGTCGTGTGTACCATTCCTTCTGTTGGGTAATGCCAGACTTCACTGCCATTAATGGCGTCGATGGCATATAGGTTAAAATCACTGGAACCGGCATAAAGAAGGCCGTCGACGACTACCGGAGACGAATCGTAATAATCTGCAAAATCATACCGCTCATTGCTTCCGGTTTGGAATACCCATTCTAAAGCACCGTCATGGCGATCGAGGCAATAGATGTTGCCATCGCCTCCGTTCAGGTAAACCAATTCATCCACCACGGTAGCTGTCGAACGGATGCCCGCCCCGGTTTTAAACTGCCAGACTTCTTTCCCGGTCTGCAGTTGAATGGCATGAAACAGACTGTCCAGTCCGCCAATGTAAACCAGGTCTCCCGACACAACCGGCGAACCGTAAAATAATGACGAAGTGGTGAATAACCACCTTACCTGAGGCTTGGAAGTAAAGTCAGCAGCAATGGTAGTCGATTGAGCGAGCGCACCCGTGCCACCAAGCAGCCACAAGGACAGAAGGATTGATTTCATTTCAGTCAAGGTTAATGGATGATGGTCCCAGCATCCAGGATTTGAAATTAGGATAATTTCTCCATAGGTCTGACGATAAAATTGCTAACCTCCATTGGTCGCTTGAGTGACTGGCAGCGCATTGTGGAGGTGGAAATCATCAGCCTGGATTAGAGCGCCGGAGAAACAATACCTCGCGATGGGTGTTCGGGAAGTAACAACCAATCCTAACTATGAACGCACTTGAATGGAGCACAGAAGTTCCCCTTCCCGCTGACAAAGCATTTCACAAGTTCATTGATGATTTCAATGTATGGTGGCCGCAGGAATACACGTGGTCCCGCGATAAACTGGAATCCATCCTCATCGACGGAAAGATCAATGGTCTTTGTACCGAATGGGGGCCGCAAGGCTTCCGCTGTGATTGGGGACGGGTTATCGCCATTGAAGTACCAAAGATGTTGGCCATCAAATGGCAGATCGGATTCCAGCGCCAGCCGGTACCTGATCCGGATCAGGCCAGCGATCTGGAAATTCGCTGGACCTCCCTGGATACAATCACTCGGTTAGACTTAATCCATAGTCATTTTGAACGACATGGTAAGGATGGTGAAGCCTATCGTAATGCAATGGCGTCCGGGCGGGGATGGCCTTATCTGTTGCAAAGATTTAAAGAACATTGCCAGGAAAGCCGTTAAGGGTTAACTTGCCAGGTATCCGGTACCTGCGGTTCAAATTAGTTGATCGAGACAAATGAATTGCTGTGGCCGTCGAATTATCAAAACCTGGTTATGACCAACAATCCGGCATCCGCCATCCCGTTCTACGTGCATCCCTTTCCCAGGAATGCCTTAGGTGAAGACCTGATCGAGTCCAGATACAATGTGCCATTGCCCTATGGTCTGGCTACCGGGTACCAGGCCCAGGTAGACGGTATTCGCATCCGGCACGCCATTACCCATTTTCACCGGTCCCAGCACTTTGAAAAACAGAATGACGAACGGCAGGTCAGTTTATCTTTTAATCTGTTTGGGGCGTACACCATTTTTCAGCACGGGATCACCTACCCGGTGCATGGCAATCAGCACAACCTAATTTATACGCAGGGTTACCAGAATACCTTTGTTAATCACCATCTCAGGGGCGAATCGTTTGAAATTTCGTTTGCACCGGAACAATTTATCGAGATGACCCGCGACGGAAATCCTACCTTGCAACAATTCCTGGATCAAATGCAGGAGGACCGCCCGGTCGTGCTTTCACAACAATCCATTCCCATCACCCTCGAATTGTCCCGGGCCATCCGTACCATCATCCATTGCAACTATCAGGGGCAATTGCGGAAGTTGTTTTTGTTCTCCAAATGCATGGAGATCCTGGTGCTCACTGCCGAATCGATCGATCAATTCCGGCGCCAGGCATCTGGATTCAAACTGTCCGCCGGAGACCGTGAGCGCATTCACGCTGCCCGTAATTATTTGATCGAACGTTATCAGGATCCGCCCAGCCTGACAGAGCTGGCTCGCCGGGTGGGTCTGAACGAGTATAAGCTGAAGCGGGGATTTCAGGCGGAGTATCAAACTTCCGCTTTTGCTTTACTCGCCGAATACCGTCTTGATCGCTCCCGGGAGGTACTGCGCAATTCACCTTCTTCCATCGCAGCGATCGCCTACGACCTGGGGTTTTCTTCTCCCCAGCATTTCAGCGCGGCATTTAAAAAGAAATTTGGCGTACCACCATCACGATGTCGTGGGTAGTGAGTTACGCAAAGGGCCACAGAGAAGCACGGAGGAACACCCAGGATTGATGCTGGTTACTCACAGGGTGTCAAATAGCTGGTTTATTGTTTTTAATATATGTTTAGTTAGTATTATTATTTGCTAGGTTCGGTCTTGTTGAACATGTACCTGGCAATCTTCCAATCACCATTAACTTTTTCAAAGACAAATAATTCTCTGTTGGCCTCGGGAATTTTATCCCCGGTTGCGTGAATCAAGGTTGTGCCTTTAGAACTGGTTATTGCAAAAGCCATGTTGCCTTCCACTTGAATTTCTTCGATGTAGAATTCAATGTTCAGTTGAATCTGGGAAAATACAAATTCATAAGACTTCAGTATTCCTTCAGCCCCAATTCCGGACGGAGCTTCGGTTGGCATAAACATACCATCTTTAGTATATAAAGACTGAGCCAACCTGGCGTCAGAAGTATTTAATGACTTTTGGTATTCACCCAACAGGTCTTTAATTTTTTGTTTTTCCTGCTTTTCCATTATTGTCCTATTTTCTGTTGTTTTTAATTTTAGTTCTGAGTTTTCATTTTGGGACCATGATGCCAGAGGGGTCACGACGAATGCTGCTATCACCATCCATTTCATCTCAGCTCACATTTTTATTTATCCAATCATTGAGAGAAATGAATTCCTCCGTTGCGACTTCTTTAGCCAGTTGTATCCGATCATCAGCGTTTCCACCCATGTAGGTGTATTCTTCAAAGAATGCGAACATCTGGGCTAATTCTCCGGCACCGTCGAAGAATCCTGAAAATACATCTGCTGGAACCTGATTAAATTTGAACTCCTTGCCATTTTCTTTAAATGCAGCAAGAACATCATTGAAGCTATTGAGTTCCGTGGCAAGTGATAAATAACTGCCGTTACCTACTTTTTCGGGATTTATAAAGGCACCGGCGACCACTTTCCCAAGATCATTGATGTCTGCCATATGAATTACTTTTTTTGATGGGTTAAGAGGAAGTGTCCATCCCATTGAACCATCCTGCTGTTCCTGAGCTGCCAACTGGCCTGTGAAGTTTTGAAAATAAAATGGGGGTTGAACAAATGTGTAATTTTCAAATCCGGACTCCTTTACTAACTCATCGACTTGTGCCTTTCCGGTAAAGTGAGGGACATTAAATTTCCCATTGCTTATTTTTTCTACATCGGGAAGAGTAGACCAAATAAAGTGATTGACACCTGCATCCTTGGCAGCTTGAATTGCAATTTTCCCCTGAGCCTTTTCATCAGCCCCTTCCCAAAAATTCGTAACCACGAACACGCCATGCGATCCTTTGAAAGACTGAGTAAGTGAAGCAAGATCGGTAAGATCTGCTTTTGCGACCTCATCGGCATTACCCGAATAATTGTCTGGATTTCTTGTAATGGCTCTTACCCGGTACGTTCCATCTTGAACCAATGCCTGCACAACGCCTTTACCTTGATAACCAGTTGCACCTACCACGCTAATAATTTTCTTTTCCATCATTTATCTTGTTTATCATTAATAACACGACAAAGATGGGGCGGATCAGAATGGTCTACCTATAAGGTATCTTAAGAAAGAGCATTAATGTAGATTAAGATTTTGCTATTTTCTTGCGGACAGCACTCAAGAATTCAGGGGTTACACCCAGGTAGGATGCAATTTGTACGTTTGATATTCGATTAAAAAATTGCGGATGTCGCGTTAGAAAGTCCAGATAGCGCTCTTCGGCCGTCGAACTGATATTTTGGATCGTTCTTTTCTGTAATCCAACCATGGCATTTTCTGCAAGCACTCTGAATATTCTATTGAATTTCGGGAAATCGACAAAAAGCCTTTGCTGGTCTTCTTTTTTTATTTGAAGAATAATGGAATTTTCGATGGCTTCGATGTTAAGTTTGCTTGGTTCTTCAGAGTGGAAACTGCCAATATCACCGATCCACCAGTTTTCGATGGCAAATTGAAGATTGTGTTCTTTGCCACGATCATCAATGAAGTACATTTTGAAACAACCTTCAACGACGAAAGTGTTATGCACGCTAACCTGTCCTTCTTGAAGGATAAATTGCCGGCGCTTTACTCTTCTTTCTTTGAAAACTTTGTCCACAAAAGCCCGCTCTTCTTCATCTAATGGAAGAATATTGTTGAAGTATTCTATGAGCGGCTTTGTGGTCATTTTATTCGCTTCAATGTTTTGGTGGTTGAAGGATATCTAGATAATACTCTTACTCTTCCTCTCGGACTACCATCAGAATTGCCCCGTGGGGGGCGATCACGTATTCATCGCCATTGAAACGAATCTGAAATACATTTTTTTGGATGTATACAGCCAGATCACCGGGTTTAGGCTGGAGGGGCACGTATTTAACTTCATCGGCCGGTTCTTTCCAGGGTTCGTCGTCCGGTGGCGCGGGGATGGGATAGCCTGGACCAACTTTAATCACATAGCCGGTCCGCAGTTCTTCGGTTTTATGCATCCCCTGGGGTAAATACAGTCCTCCTTCCGTTTTTTCAGCAGGAGTGGTGGGTTTGATAAGCACCCGGTCTCCAATTACGATGATCTTTCCGGTGTCGGTGTCTTTCAAATGTACCATTGGCCATTGTCATGAAGTGGAACAAAGATAGCTTATTGACGATTTCTGTGTTTGAACGTTCCCGGGCTGGCCTGCATTTTTCCGAAAATACCTTCTTCTTAACCTGCAAAGAATCCCGCTGATGTAAGGAAAGATCCGTCAGATATAACTTGCCGGGCCAGGTGAAAACTATTTTTAGGCTGGAAAAAACAGAATTGAGCAAATGAAAAGTAAACG
>JAGQXC010000349.1 GCA_020436785.1 Saprospiraceae bacterium
GGCACCTGATCCAGGGTATTTATCTCCAATCTGTAAAAGCGCCACAATTGCTGCCTGAGCCGTTCGTAAGACCGATTTCTGAGCCGTGCCCGGATGCTGACCGTATGTCCGGGAAAGACGGACGCCGCCATTTCATTCAGATCCACTTCCGTAGCCAATAGTTGAACAAAATCGGTCAAACGTTGAATGCGTTCCCGCAATACCGGGAAAAGTCCGCTATCCAAATGCATGGTACCCAATAGATAGATTGGAGGATTAAATTCGTGGGTCGCCCTCCAGATCAAGTGGTCATGCCGGGAGTTCATTAATCTTCTTTGCCGTAGTCAAACGGCAAGACCTTCGAGTCCTTGACGGTAGATAGGGTAACCAGGGTTTTTAATCGCTCGATTTCTCCGATTTGAGACAACGTTTTAAATAGAAGCTGTTCATAAGTGGGGATGTCCCGGCAGACGACTTTCAACAGCAAATCCGCCTCTCCGGTGATGATGTAGCATTCGGTGATTTCATCGATGTGCTGGATCTTTTCAATAAAAAGGTCCAGCACATTTTCCTTTTTCCATGCCAGAGATACCAACACAAATGTCTTAACATTTAACCCGATAGCCTGAGGGTTGACCTCGGCGTGGTAACTGTCAATGATATTGGTTTGTTCCAACTTCTTAACCCGCTCCAGGGTGGGTGCCGGAGAAAGGTTGATTTTTTTGGACAATTCAAGGTTGGTGATCTTGCTATTCTCCTGAAGAATCTTCAATATTTTACGGTCTATTTTATCCAATTTCATGATGCCACTGACATTTGATACGAAGAATGTAAAATAATAAAAACAGGTTATTCTCCATGCTTGTTATGGGAAAATACCCAAATTGTAGTAATCGGATGCGATCTTCTCCAGAGCGACTACGAAAGCTGCGGTTCGGAGATCTTCACAACTGCGCTTCCGTTTGCGCACCTCATTGATCTGATGGTAAGCCGTCACCATGGTTTCTTCCAATCCGGACCGGACCAGGTCGATTTCATCCGCTCCCCGGGTCAGGAAGTCCTTTTCCTTATTTCCTACGGATTTCCCGGTCTGTTTCTCGATCAACCCTACCAGATTCGAATAAGTGTTGTGATCAAAACGTTTTTCCATCCTGCCAAAACGCATGTGTGATAAGTTCTTCAACCATTCAAAATAGGAAACGGTTACCCCTCCGGCGTTGATGTACATATCCGGAATGATCATTACACCGCGCTCGCGCAATTTTGCATCTGCATCGGCGCTGACGGGTCCATTGGCTGCTTCGGCAATGATTTTAGCCTTGATCCGGTCGACATTCTCGGAATGGATCTGGTTTTCCAATGCGGCGGGTACCAAAATGTCACAATCCAGTTCCAGGGCTGTTTCACGGCTTGCCAGGTTTTTGGCCCCATTGAAGTTCAGGATGCTTCCGGTGGCTTTGCGGTGCCGGATTAATTTTTCAATGTTTATCCCATTGGGATTGTAGATGGAACCTTCGTACTCGGATACGCCAATGATTTTGACGTCGCCTTCATCCTGGGAGATCATTCCCGTGTAGGAGCCCACATTACCCAAACCCTGGATGACCATGGTCTTGCCGGCCAATCCAGGTTCCAGGCCAATTTTTTTCATGTCTTCCTTAATGGAAACCGCTTCACGCATGGCATAGTACACCCCGCGACCGGTTGCTTCGGTCCGTCCACGAATTCCATTTTGAGTCACGGGCTTACCGGTTACACAAGCGACGGCATCGATATCGCCCCCTTTAAAGGACATGTACGTGTCCAGGATCCAGGCCATTTCTCGAGCGCCGGTGCCATAATCCGGTGCCGGTACATCCAGTCCCGGACCGATGAAGTTTTTCTTGATGAGTTCTGCGGTGTATCTCCGGGTGATGGCCTGCAGTTGGTCGGCTGTATATTTCCAAGGTGTAATCTTAATGCCTCCTTTGGCCCCTCCGAAAGGGACATCAACCAAAGCACACTTATAGGTCATCAGGGATGCCAGTGCCATGACCTCATCCTGGGTCACCCGGGAAGAATAGCGGATCCCCCCTTTGGTGGGCATCCGGTGTTGGCTATGTTGAACCCGGTAAGCTTCAATCACTTTGTATTGATTTCCTATTTTAACCGGAAACCGGATCTGAAGCACCGAATTGCATTCTTTGATTTGGTGGAGTAGTCCTTTGGGGATTTTTGTCATCGCGGCAGCCCGGTCAAAATTGCGCTGCACGCTTTCATAGAAACTTGACATAATTTTATTTTTGGTTAAGGTCTTTCTCCATTTTTCGAATTCGCCGGTCCAGGTTGATCAGAAACAGGACAATGCCTAAAAAACTGACCACGATCACGGCGATGACCACGTAAATTTTACCGGTGTTACGGTAGTAATCCAGCGTCTGGGTCTGTCCCCACAATGCCGGTGTGGTAAATGCCAATAATATTACGGAGAGGGCTCTGAATATTCGCATATTATAAAATGATTGCAAACCATTTCGTAGTCGGGCCAAATATAATTCCATTTGATGAACCATTTGCTAGCTGCTTAATATTGTTCGGTTAAATTCTTACTCCGTGCGTAATGCTGCACTTTTAGGAAACGAAATACCAATTGGGAAACCCAGGCACCAAGCAAGGTCCAGCCAATGATCGCCGGGTAAAAGACCAGCCGCATGGTATTATCCAGGTCCTCACCGCCCATGGCCGGATTTCCGCCACTGCCCGGATGAAGACTGTCTACCAGCCTTGGTACTACATATAAAAGAGGTATCAATGTGGCGAAAGCAAAAATGTTGTAAGCAGCCGATGTCCTTGCCCGCTTCTCCTGGTCTTCAACCGATGTACGGAGGACGAAATAGGCCAGATAGATCAGCAGTGCCACCGCAGCCATTGTCTGTTTGATGTCCCAACTCCAGGCTTTACCCCAGGTATTCGCTGCCCAGATCATGCCGGTCGCAATACCCATGACTCCGATCACGATACCAACCTGAGCATAGGCACTGGCCTTTAAATCCCAATCCAGGTTACCGCTGCGCAGGTAACGAATACTGTACACCATGGAGGCTCCCAGAATGAACATCATGGCAAACCATAATGCGACATGGAAGTAGGTGTTGCGGATGCTTTCCATCAGGATGTTACGATAAGGAAAATGCAAGCCGGTAATGCGTTCAAAGGTAAAGTCATCTTCCGGAACCCAATGTGTGGATACCTGGCCACCCTCTCCATCTTGCAACGATACGGCAGAAGGCAGGATGGCGGTACCCGAGCCGGCCGGATAGATGATCATCGTGGCGAATTCGGATTTTTTCATGCCCTCGGGCATGGAAGGCACATCGAAGGTCGCCTTCAGATGATAATCGGATTCTACGGAATAATCGGCAGCCGGCAAACAGTGTTCATCGTCCAGCTTGAGAACAACATTGATGGCATCAAAGTCTTTAAATCGCGTATTGTAACCCCATACATCAAAGGATCGCTGGGCACCCGTTGTAGCCCGGGAAGGGCTGACTTCGACAATACCCGGACCCAGCGGCACCAGCATCCCGAAAAGCAGTGTATACAACAAGATCACGATACTCAGGTACTTCCACCATTCCAGTTTCATTGTTCAGCTGCTTTTAATCTTTCCACAAAAATGGGAATAACCATAGGGATAATCCCATTAATAACAAATCAATGGCTAAAAGGATAGTAAAATCGCCACTTATTTCCCCACCCATCGACATCCCGATCGTAAAGGCACTCATTCTGACTCCGGTGATCAAAACGGGCAACAAGACCGGAAACCCAATGATGACCGCCAGGGTGGCACTTTCTGCCGCCTGGTTGGCAATGATGGAAATAAAAGTCAGGCAAATCCCAAAACTTACACTTACGGCCGCGATGGTCCCCAGAAATAACCAGACATCGCGGACCGGACTGGTAATAAAAATACTCAGCATCCCATAGATCAAGAGGGCACAAATGAACAACAAGACGACGTTGTAAATGGTCTTGCTGATCAATAAAGTAAGCGGATCAATGAGTTGCTGAAGGTAATATTTACGGTATCCGCTCTCCTGCTGATACGATTTTAATACTGCATTCATACCCACAAAAAGGAAGAGGATCCAGAACAAAACATTCCATACCGGGCTGCTTATTTCCTGGAAGGATATGACTACGACAAATACCAGCGTTATCAGATAAAGCATCAGGCCGGACAGGGCATATTTAAGCCTCCATTCGATCATCCAATCTTTGCGAATTAACGACCATATCAGTCCGAGCTCTTTCACGACGCAAAGATAGGCGATGGGAACGAATCCGGCATCGCCTCCTTGCCGATTGAGCATCCACCTCCGCCATGATGTCCGGATATCACATACCAATGATTCATATTTGATAAATAAATATGTTTATTTCAGTTGCTTATATATATCATATTTATTTAATTTGTATCCTAAAACCTTTTGCGAATGCGCCGTTTAGGAATTTTACTCCTTTTGGTCGGTATTTTGTTCAATTTTAAACCCGTCGATGAAGCCGGCTACTTTAAAGTCCGTGCCAACGCGGGAGATGGGGCCTATTCCATCTTACGCAAATACGGCCTGCTTAATGATTGCAATCTGGAACATTTTTACAACATCAACCACCTCGATCCGGATAATTTCCTCTTGGTAGGTTCCGAATACCTGTTGCCCGTTTACATTTATCGTTATGACGGGGTGAGCATTGAATCCACCCTGGAAATTCAGGACTCCGAGAAAGCCCAGCGCATCCACAGCTACAATGATTTTTTACGCAACCAGGGATTA
>JAGQXC010000350.1 GCA_020436785.1 Saprospiraceae bacterium
TGCTGGACTTCCAGTAAGTCGGCGATTTCATCAAGGATATTTGCAATTTTATGATTGGTGGGGATGCTCATGTTCAGATTTATCGGAAGTGGTCACTTTATTTGGTGAGAGATAATAATCTTCACACCCAATAGCAATGACGCCAATCATTCCTCCCCGCGGAATGGATCGAATAATCTACACCTATGACTCAGGTCATTGATTGATTCACAATTAGGCCATACTGTAATGGAATCCTGTTACCAATTCCGAGTATTCAGGAGAGATGAATAAACCGGATAATTATGACAACCTTGAATGAGCGTCAATTCCGAATGATGGCCGAATCGCATGAGGGTCGCTGTCTTTCCATTTACCTTCCTACGCACAGTTCCGGTCAGGAAGTTCTGCATCAGGAAGATCAAAAACGATTAAAAAACCTGATCAAAAGGATTGAAATTGACCTCGAACGCTGGGGGTATTCCCAACCTAATATCAACCATTTTCTGGCACCCCTTGCATCGCTGCTCCGGGACAATATTTTTTGGAGAAACCGGACAAAAAGCCTGGCTCTGTTTCTTACGGTAGGAGGCCTGCAGACGGTGGATCTGTCTTACAAAGTTGAAATGAGCTATTTTCTGGCTCATGACTATTACCTGAGACCTCTTCTTCCACTACTAAGCCATGAGTCATCCTACTTTGTTCTAACATTGAATAAGCAGGAAATCAAATTTTATCGGGGAAATCGTGAGAATCTGGAAATGATAGAAGTCCCGGATTTGCCCCAAAGGGTGGAGGATGTGGTAGGCGCGGATTACCGGGAATCGACAATCGGATATCACCGTCAAAAAATCGGCGGTAATTCGTACACGATCTATCATGGAAAAGGAGAATGGCAGGAAGATCAAAAAGATGAATTGCTTGAACTTTTCCGGTCGCTTGACCAAAAGATCCTCCCCATTCTGAATAAGGAACAATGGCCGCTCTTCGTTGTGGCATCCCGGGAATTGTTTGCCATTTATCGTGAAGCCTGCAGCTTTCCCAGGTTGTATCCGGAACCAATTGCGATAGACCCCAGATTCCTCACCAGTAAGGATTTATTGATTGAAGTGAAAAAATACACCGATCCATTAAATGATGCCCGGGAAGTCCATGCGAATTTAATCAGACAATACCAATTTACACCACGAACGGCTTTTTCATGGGCTCAAGTTATCCCCGCTGCGGTCGCGGGACAGGTAGAAGCGCTATTTATCCAGAATACGATTCAATGTTGGGGCGTATTTGACCGAAATACATTTGAACTGCGAATACAGGATGAACCGAATGTGACCAATACTTCCCTAGATAATCTGGCAGCCATTCAAGTTTATCTTCATGGGGGAAATGTGTACGATGTTTCCAGCAATCAAATGCCATTGGAAGGACACGAGGTGATCGCTTTGATGCGGTATTGAGGACCAGGGGCAAACAGGTTGAATTGAATGGTTTATTGTGAAGATTGAGCAGGTGGACGCCTATTCACCTGCTCTTTGATTCTTATCAATCCGGGGAATCCAACATCAAAAAATAAGGCGGATTGATGCATACCAAAGCAATTAGTACCAGGAACCAATGCAAAAGACCTGATAATCCAAAAGGAATACAACAAGTCGAAGGATTAAGCATTTAGTAGAATTGAACAAAGGGGAAATGTCCTAACTTCGTCCCTTCCAAACTTATCATTCATAGAGCTT
Organism: Saprospiraceae bacterium; assembly: GCA_020436785.1. Lineage (GTDB taxonomy): Bacteria > Bacteroidota > Bacteroidia > Chitinophagales > Saprospiraceae > JAGQXC01. The sequence goes on from JAGQXC010000350.1 coordinate 1,716, forward strand.
GTTAATAGGAATCATGCATTGGTTGCCAAATCATATTGAGGAGAAGTTAGAATTTGATAAAGTAAAGGAACTGATTTCAGGTTATTGTCTGACTCCCGAGGCGAAAACCATTCTCCAGGAATTAAAGCCATCAACGGATGCTGATTGGATTGAGCAAAGGATGCTGGAACAATCCGAATGCAAACAGGCCCAGGAAGAGGGAGTTGCAATTCCTCTGACCTCTTTCGATCCAATCGATGAAGTCCTTGAACGAATGCGGCTGGAAAATGCGCCGTTATCCCTCGAACAGCTTCAGGCTTTAAGAGGCCAATTGGCTCAGTTAGAAAGCCTGAATAATTATTTTGGAAAACTCGATTCCGCCTATCTGCCCTTATTAAGCAAGGACTTCCAGCAAATCGGTTATGAACCGGAACTGTTTGCCCGGATCCGCCTGGTGATGGATGAAGAGGGATCCATCCGACCCGATGCCTCCAAATTACTGGTCCAGATTACCCATCAACTGCAGGAAGAAGAAAAGATACTTGACCGCACATTTGCCCGGCTGATCAATTCTTACCGCCAACAAGGATACCTGGGAGATACATTGGAAAGTGTACGCAATGGACGCCGGGTTTTTGCTGTGCACAGCGAGCACAAAAGGAAGATTCGTGGGATTATCCATGATGAATCGACGACCGGCCGTACGGCATACGTTGAGCCGGATGAAATCATCCAGATCAACAACAATCTTTTCGATCTTCAGATGTCCTGGCGAAAAGAAGTTCACCGGATATTATCGGAGCTCACCAACTATCTCCGGCACTACCGGGAGTTGTTCATGGAGTGGCAAACCTACTTGTGGGATCTGGACGCCATCCGGGCTAAGACACAATTTGCGCTCCGGATACATGCGAACCAGCCTAAAATTTCGCCCCAGCCGGAGTTTAGCCTGCAAGATGCGCTACATCCGATACTACTTATTAAAAATCTGGAATCAGGAAAAGAAACCATACCACTTACGCTACAACTGGGATATCCGAAGCGCCTGGTCCTTCTGAGCGGTCCCAATGCAGGAGGGAAATCGGTAGCACTTAAGACCGTGGCACTTTGTCAATGGATGGCTCAGTGCGGTTTGCTCATTCCGGTCCATGAGGACAGTACCATTGGAATATTTAACGAATACGTCGTGGATATCGGCGATCAACAGTCCATCGAAGATGACCTCAGTACGTATAGTTCCCGCTTAAAACTGATGCAGGAATTGATTGGAGTTGCCGGACCACGGACGCTCTTATTTATTGATGAATTCGGGACAGGGACGGATCCAAAAATAGGAGGTGCCATCGCGGAAGCGGTCTTATTGAGGCTCCATGATAGTCAGGCGAAGGGGATCATTACCACGCATTATTCCAACCTCAAGATCCTGGCGAATCAATTGGAAGGACTGGTTAACGGAGCCATGTTGTTCAATCGTAAAGATCTGCAACCGACCTACCGGTTACGGTTAGGCAGACCTGGAAGCAGTTTTGCGTTGGAAATAGCTGAAAAAATTGGTCTGGACGATTCAATCATCCAGTATGCCAAGCAAAAGATGGGCAGCAAGATTTACTACGTTGATCAGTTGCTGAGTGACCTGGAGCAAGATCGCATCGAATTGCAAAAGGTTATGGCGGAAAATCGCGAAAAGACCGCTCAAGCCGACAAACTGATGCGAACCTACCAGCAAATGCAATTGGATCTGGAGGTAAAACGGAAGAAAATGAAACTGGAAAGCAAACAACAGGCTCTCCAGACCAATCAGCAATCCATTCAGGCTGTGGAAAAACTGGTTAAGGAATTACGAAAAGCCAAAAAAGTAGAGCGGGCAGAAGAGAAATTGAACGAGTTAAAGGATAACCAAAAGCAGTTGATTTCGGTGGCCAATGAATTGAATCAGACCCTGCATGTTCAGGAAACCCGCCATCAAAAACCGGTTGCAGTGGGTGATTTTGTCCGCCATACCAAGAGCGATTGGGTTGGAGAGGTATTGCGTTTGGAAAAAGGCCAGGCTGTACTCCAGATCGGGGCATTGCAGGTAACACTGCCACTCAATGAACTGCGACAGGGTAGGGAACCTTTACCTGTCCGGGGGGAACGGAGCATTAAGACGGAACTACACGATCATTCTTTTGATTTTGGCACCCAATTGGATATCCGGGGACTCAAGAAGGGTGAAGCCGAGAAAATCGTGGAAGGTTTCATTGACAAAGCCGTTCTGGCCAATGCCTGGTCAGTCAAAATATTGCATGGGAAAGGCAACGGCGTCCTCAAGCAGGTCGTATTGGATAAACTAGCGGACTATCCAACCGCCAAAGTATATCATCCGGATCCGGAAAGAGGAGGCGATGGCATCACCATCGCCCAATTTCAATCGGCTTAGCGATCAAGGGTATTAGGCAAATAGTTCAGTTACCGCAAAATGATAGGCAACTTCGATGGCGGCATTTTCATCCGAGTCGGATCCATGTACTGCATTTTCTCCCATATTTCTGGCGAATAATGCACGAATGGTGCCGGGAGCGGCTTTAGCCGGATCGGTTGCTCCAATCAACGTGCGAAAATCTGCTACGGCATTGTCTTTTTCAAGGACAGCCGCAACGATCGGACCGGATGACATGAATGAGGTCAGTTCCTCAAAGAAGCGGCGTTCCTGGTGAACGGCATAAAACCCTTCGGCTTTTTTCTTACTGAGTTGCGTCATTTTCAATGCAACAATACGAAAACCGGCCTCATTGATTTTAGCCAGGATAGCACCAATATGACCATCTGCAACCGCATCCGGTTTGATCATGGTAAAAGTTCTGTTACCTGCCATAGTGTAATGGATTTAAGGCTTATTTTAAATGCGGGGCAAAAGTAAACCTTTGGCAGGCGGTGCAAAAATATTTTGATATCAATTTTAAAATATGGATTTTCGCAGCCTGTTTGCGCGATGAACACCAACGACATCATACCGCTGATTAAGCAACCTCGCAAGGTTACCATATTATCTCATCGTAATCCGGATGGCGATGCACTAGGATCTTCACTGGCAATGGCAAGAATGTTAACCTACATCGGCCACCAGGTGAAAGTAATATTACCCAGTGAATATCCGTATTATTTTGACTGGTTGCCGGACATTGAGCACGTGGTCATTGCCGATAGTAAGGTCAGCTATGCCAATACCCTGGTGGATGAATGCGATCTGATCATCTGTCTGGATTTTAATTCCCTGGACCGGGTGGACAACGTGAGTCAGACCATCGCTACGGTCAATAAGCCGATCCTGCTCATCGATCATCATCAGGACCCGATGCCGTTTGCCACCTTTATGCTTTCGGATCCGCTGGCTTCCTCGACCGCTGAACTGGTCTATCGCTTTTTTGAGGAAGTGGGTCTATTGCACCGGGTCGATGCCCCGATTGCTACCTGCCTGCTTACCGGGATCATTACCGATACCGGTTCGTTCAAATTTAATGTGAACCCATTGGTATTTTCCATTGTTTCTCAATTGATTACCAAAGGGGTAGACTATCAACAGATTCAGTACAATATATTTAACAACATGTCGGCCAAACAACTTGAATTGTTAGGTTATTGTCTGGATCAACGCATGGAAATTATCCCCGAATGGCATGCTGCCATTATTGGATTGAACAAAGCGGACTTTCAACGTTACAAAATAGGTCGAGGAGACACCGAAGGAATCGTTAATTATCCTTTAATGGTCGGTGATATCTGGATGGCGGTGCTGGTCACCGAACAACAAAATTTAATCAAATTCTCATTCCGAAGTAAGGGAGACATTGCCGTCAATGATCTGGCGCGCAATCATTTTAATGGAGGAGGACATAAGAATGCAGCCGGAGGGTCACTCCAGGTAAGTTTTCCAGAAGCCTTAAAACAGTTAAAACAACATCTCCCGTCCGTTATTCAATATTCAAGTTTATGAAAATTACCGTATGTATCAGTAGCCTGATGCTGGGTTTAAGCATCCTGACGATCTCTGCCTGTTCCAAAGGTGGTGGCTCACAAGGAACCAAGGTGGGTGAATTCTTAAAGACCCCGACAGGATACACGTATTATTTGTACGAGCGTGGTAACGGGAGAAAGATAAATGTCGGAGAAGTTGCCTATTTCAATGTCATTGAGATGATGGATGATACGGTGATGCTCCAAAACAGCTACCAGGATGGCAAATTGAGGAAAAATGTCATTACCGAAGCAGGTCAGATAACTCGTGAAGTCGGACCAATTATGGATGTTTTACGGGAAATGCACATTGGTGACAGCGTCAGTTTTTCATTGACCCCGCGGGATCTGAACATTCCGACAGAAGCTTTCCAATTTGACCATTTAACCTATTTTATCCGGCTCATGGAGATTAAATCCCAAGCTCAGTTTCAGGCTGAAAAAGATTCCATGCAAGCCGTCTTTGATCATTACGTCGATAGTGTCCGGCAGCTGTTGGAACCCATGAAACAGCGGTTGAAGGAAGATATTGCTGCCTGGAAGGGCGCTTATGCAGATAAAATTCAGCGCACGCCTTCCGGCATTGAATATTACATTCATGAAATGGGTACGGGGATGCAAACCGACCCCGGCGTACCTGTTTTTATCAATTTCGTCGGCGCATTTGAAGACGGGACGATCTTTGATGATAGCTATCACGACGGACGACCTTTTGCGTTCACCTTCGGTCGCGGCGCGGTGATCAAAGCCTGGGATGATATCTTCCAATACTTGCCACGCGGTACGGTGGCGACCATGTGGATCCCTGCCAATCTGGCCTATGGAGAAGCGGGCAGTCCCCCAACTATCCCACCCAATGCCAATTTATTTTACTTTGTGGAAGTGATTGAATAACCTTTTTTCAACGATTACCCGGGTGGCCGTGAAGATGTGCTGGCTGGAATACCTTTTATCCGGATTGCATCGTTGTAGAAATAAAAAGGTATGCGTTCAATACTGCTTTACTCCTTCGTTTTACAGCTAATCCTCACGAATGTTTCGGCACAGCCGGGAATGGTATTTACTGAATTGGTCCAAAACCTAAATCGCCCGGTAGATCTGGCTTTTGCCCCGGGGATAACCAATCGTATTTATGTTGTCGAGCAGCGAGGTACCATCCGGATTGTGGAAAATGGTACCATTACCAGTATGTTTTTGGATGTAAGGGACCGGGTGGATGCGGATGGAGAGTTGGGATTATTGGGACTGGCCTTTGATCCGGAATTCCAATCCAACGGCATTTTTTACATCAATTACGCTGCCTCAATCAACGGCCGGCTACAAACTACCATTGCGCGACGATTCGTTGATCATCCGACGGATGAGGCCGCTTCGGACCGCGAAGAAATCGTATTACAATTTGACCAGCCTTTTAAAAATCACAATGCAGGTGATCTGGCGTTTGGACCCGACGGCATGCTTTACATTACAACAGGTGATGGCGGATCGGCCAACGATCCGGCAGGCAATGGACAAAACCTCGATACACTGCTGGGTAAATTATTAAGGGTAGATGTCAGGGATCAAACCACCTATGCCATTCCGGACGATAATCCCTTCATCGGCCAACCGGGAGTCCGGCCGGAAATCTGGGCCTATGGATTGCGCAATCCCTGGCGCATTGGATTTGACCGAAATACAGGTGATCTCTGGATCGGAGATGTCGGACAGGACAAATGGGAAGAAGTGAGCATGATTCCGGCGGGGCAGGCGGGCCTGAATTTTGGATGGCGATGTTTTGAAGGCGATCATTTATTCCGGGATTGCGGTTCCATCGATCATGCTGTTCCGGTCTATGTTTACGCCCACACCGACAATTGTTCGGATGCGCGTTTTTGTGGAGAATCCATTACCGGAGGATTCAGATATCGTGGTGCCAATCCTTCCATGGAGGGTCTGTATTTTTTTGCCGACTATGAGAAAAACAGGCTCTGGGCACTGGATCAATCGGCCGGGCAGGCATCTTCCGTTATTCCCATTGATTTTCCCTATGTACACACGACTACTTTTGGCGAGGATTTAGCCGGCGAGCTCTATTTTGCAACCATTGAAGGCCACCTGTACCGGATAGATGCCGATGCATCGACGGGACTATCGCTGGATCCGTTATCAGACTTGAGTTGTTATCCGAATCCAGCCAGTTCCGTGGTCCATTTAGGTACTATTTACTCCCAGGATTTGCACTACCGGTGGATCCAGGCGAATGGTGTGGTGAGCGCCTGGACGACATTGGCAAATGGTACCGGAGAAATAAAAATTCCCGCCGGCCAGGCCCGGGTAGCCTGGCTTCAGGTTCGCAATTTAGAAGGGCATTCCCGTCTTTTTATGGTGGAAATATTACGATAAGGGGTCCTGCTTTCAATTGTTCTTCTATTTTTGTGCGGGCGAAAAAAATTTAACCTATGACAATTGATCAACTAAACGATCTCAAAGATCGGTCCGCCCTCTTAAGGAGGTATCTTTGACGTCGATAAGCGTCTTTTAGAAATCGAAGAAAAGGAACTGGTAGCCAGCGACCCCGACTTTTGGTCGGACCCGGAAAAGGCAGAATCAGTCCTTAAAGAACTTAAGTCACACAAAAAGTGGGTCGAACAATTTCTGAACGTTCAACAGTCGATGGACGATCTGGAAGTTCTGTTTGAATTTCAGAAGGAAGGGGAGGCCACGGAATCGGAAGTGGATCAGGCCTATGCGCTGACCCTGGAAAAAATCGAAGATCTGGAATTCCGGTCCACCCTCAATAAGCCGGAGGATGAAATGTCCTGCACGCTGGAAATCAATGCGGGAGCCGGTGGGACGGAGGCGTGTGACTGGGCTGCTATGCTCTATCGCATGTACCTTATGTGGGCTGAAAAGAACGGCTATAAAGTGTCTTTGCTCTACGAGCAGTCCGGAGATGTAGCCGGTATCAAATCGGTTTCACTGGAGGTAGATGGTGAGTTTGCTTACGGCATGCTCAAAGGTGAAAATGGAGTTCATCGTCTGGTACGGGTCAGCCCCTACAATGCGCAGGGTAAACGGATGACCTCATTTGCTTCGGTATTCGTTCATCCTATGATCGATGACAGCATTGAAGTGGAAATCAATCCGGCAGATCTGGAATGGGATACCTTCCGGTCCAGTGGAGCGGGTGGTCAGCACGTCAATAAGACAGAGTCGGCAGTGCGGGTACGCCATTTACCGAGTGGTATCGTAGTGGAATGTCAGCAGGAACGCTCGCAACATATGAACCGCGATAAGGCGATGCAGATGTTACGTTCGAGGTTGTATGAGAAAGAGTTGGAGAAAAAGCGGGCCGAAAGGGATAAGATCGAATCCACCAAAATGAAAAATGAGTGGGGATCCCAGATTCGTTCTTACGTGTTGGACGATCGCCGGGTAAAGGATCACCGAACCCAGTATCAAACGGCTCAAACCGAGGCTGTATTGGCCGGAGATCTGGATGGATTTCTCAAAGCATTCCTGATGTGGGATGGATCCGGTAATTAGACCGGTGGATCCAGTATATCTGCTAATTCCGTGACCATCCAGGACCAGAGTTCCTGGACATGATGCTGTTGTAAATAGGTTTGACCTAATACCACCCGGATGGTGTAGATGCCATTCACCTTCGTATGCGTGAGGTAGGCGCGTCCGGAAGCATTAATGCGTTTCAGCCATCGTTCTGTGTAAACATTCATGTCGTTGAGGGTCCATTCCGGATGGATGGCGTGTAAACACACCATGTTGAAGGCGTGCGAGGTGACTTGCTCCATGTGCGGATGGGCATCGACCTGTTCTGCAAACCAATCGGCCCAACGGATTTGATCCCGCAATACATTTCTTAGTCCTGCCATGCCAAAAGTGCGCAACACAAACCAGAGCTTTAATGCACGAAATCTTCTGCCCAGGGCAATTCCCCAATCCCGGTAATCATTGACCAGGCCGGTCGTTTCGGTTTTCAGGTATTCAGGCAAAATAGAGAAAGTCCGTAATAAGGCTTCCCGGTCTTTGATGAAATAGGCGCTTAAATCAAAATGGGTAAATAACCATTTGTGCGGGTTCACGACAAATGAATCGGCACCCTCGATGCCTTCGATCATCCAACGGTATTCGGGTAGGATCAGGGCGTTGCCGGCGTAGGCTGCATCGACGTGCAGCCAAATGTTGTATTTGCGGCAAATGGCGGCCACGGGTGCCAGGGGATCAATAGCCAGGGTGGACGTGGATCCCAGAGCTATAATTACACACATGGGAGTCAGTCCGGATTCCAGATCCTGCTCTATGGCAGCTTCCAACAACTCCGGCACGAGAGCTCTTTGATTATCCACCGGAATGCGTACCAGATTGTTTAATCCGATGCCGGCTATCTGTATGGCTTTGTCAATGGAAGAGTGCAACTCTGTAGAACCATAAACCCGGAATACTGGGCTGGAGGCGAGTCCAGTTTTATTGCTTTGCCACCGATTGACCTGTTCACGGGCGGTGAGGATGGCAATTAGGGTGGCTGTTGACGCGGTGTCCTGAATGACACCCTCCCAGGAAGATGGTAATCCGTAGGCCTCGAGCAACCAGCGCATCAGTTTTTCCTCCAGTTCAGCGGCGGCCGGCGAAGTGTCCCAGATCATACATTGTGCACCCAAAGCCGCAGTTGCCATTTCACCAAGAATCGAAGGCAAAGATGCATTTGCCGGGAAATAGGCATGGAAATGCGGATGTTGCCAGTGGGTCATTCCGGGTAAGATTATCTGCTGGAAATCATTCCAGATGGTGGCAAAAGCTTCGCCTAGTTCAGGCGGGTGGTCTGGAATTTGTTGTTTGATGGATCCGGGAAGCGCCCTGGACTTTACCGGTCGTGATTCCAACGTCTCATAATAATCACAAATCCAATTCACAATTTCATGGGCATTTTCCCGGAAGCCGCTTAAATCCATGGCATTTGATTTAGTGGGCAAAAGATAAGGCGATTACGCTGGAAAGCAGGCGACTGAGGTAAGCTTATTCTGGAGAGTGTGGCCATAATTACATATGCCAGCCCACTGTTGGGCCGGCACATGTTTCATCCTACTAAACCAAACTATTACACCATGATGAATGCAATTTCTTTAGGGGTGGGTCAGAACCGATCAAAGTCGTAATGCCCGCGGAATACCCGGTTGGATGATCCCGCGCCAGGCCGGTCGGTGAAGATCATGGTGAGGTCTCCATTAGCCGACTGGTATTCGATGACGCCGTGGCTTTGCAGATGTATCTGGTTTCCTTCTTCATCGATAAAGCTTCCGTTGCGGTACCGACGCAGGTCCGACCATCCATCCCGGTTGAACCGGATGCGCAGATCCTTACGTGTTTCTTTGATCTCGATGCGGATGCCGGTACTTCGATTGTACCAGGTGCCTTCCATTGCTTTGAAGTCATAACGATTCCAATCGCGGTCATCCCA
>JAGQXC010000032.1 GCA_020436785.1 Saprospiraceae bacterium
AAATCCATAGCATGGGCATTGAAAAGCTGATACCCAAATGGCAGGATCTGGGCATTTTCACCCGCTTACTCGCACGTAGTGCCACCGGGCAACCGATCTCCATTTATACCAGTCATTATACCAAGCCCCGGGCGGATGCACCGATGCACATCATCCTGGTCGATAATGGACGTACAGATCAATTGGCCCGGGAGCACTTCCGAAAATCCCTGGCCTGTATCCGGTGCGGAGCCTGTATGAATACCTGCCCCATCTACCGCCGCAGCGGTGGCCACAGCTACGGGAGTACGATACCCGGTCCGATCGGTTCCATTTTGACGCCAGGCCGGGACCTGAAGACCTACAGTCCGTTGCCATTTGCTTCGACGCTCTGCGGATCCTGTTCAGACGTCTGTCCTGTTAAGATCGATATCCACCAACAGTTGTATCGCTGGCGTCAGATCATTGCTGAAGAAAACCTGTTGCCCAAATTCAAGACAATCCCCATGAATATTGCGGGACGCATCTTAGCCAATACCAGGCGATATGACCGCTTGGGCCGAATGGCTCGCTGGTGGTTGCTGCGCCTACCCGGATGGATGGTCAACGGTCGCTGGAATCCCTGGGGCAAGCATCGTGACCTGCCGGACGCCCCCCGCGATTCATTTAAGGAATGGTATGCTAAAAACAGAAGGCATGGATCCTAAGACCTTGATATTGGAGCGAATCCGGGCCATCAGTCAGCCGGAAAAACCTTATCCACCGGTTGCGCCTGAACCAGGTACCCTGGAATTGGTGGAGGCTTTTGAAAAAATGGTGCGACTTTCGGGCAGTTCCTGGATCAGGTTGAACACGGAAGCCGCGGTGATTGAATATTTACAAGGGCTACCTGATGTTGCCGAGTGGATCAGTACCTGGCCACCTTTAAAGGGCATTACCCGGGATCCTATCGCCCAGGGCATGGATGCACGACAAAAAATACCCGGAGCCATATTGCCGGGACAGCTTGGGGTAGCCGAAAACGGTGCCGTTTGGGTTGCTGAAGAAGGCATGGGATGGCGTGCATTGCCGTTCCTGGCGGAACATTTGGTTTTGGTGTTACGAACCAACGATCTGGTACCGCATATGCATGCAGCCTACGCCCGGATCTCCCCCGGTGACTATGGAGTATTCATTGCCGGGCCATCGAAGACGGCAGATATTGAGCAACATCTGGTGTTGGGAGCCCAGGGGCCGTTAGCCCATACGGTGATTATACTGGGATAGGTTCGGTAAAAGAACTTAGCCATGATACCCTGCCTATGCAGCGTTTCGATCAGGGAATTCTAATAAAAAATGGGATTAGGAAAACATTGTTTTACTAACCCCATCTGGATAATAGCACGTTTCGTGCAATTATGCTATTACGAAAGAGTAATTAATCTTCCATTTCCTGAATCGATTTTTCGTTGCGGTATACCGCTTTCAGGATTTGATTCCGTCGTGCTTCGGAAGGTTTGGTGAAATATTTACGGTCTCGGAGTTGCCGCATTAAATTAATCTGGCGGTGTTTGCGCTTATATCTTTTTAATGCGCGATCGATGGATTCTCCCTCTTTGACTTCAATAATCAGCATAATTTGATTTTGGTTATTCAATAAAAAGGTTACAGTTCAAGATCCTAGAAGCGGTCTCTTGGTCTTGCTTTATTGACGACGATGGTTCTGCCATCCAGTTCGGTGCCATTTAATCCATCGATGGCTGCCGAGGCTTCTGCGTCGTTGTCCATTTCAACAAAACCAAATCCTTTGGAACGCCCGGTGAAGCGGTCCATAATAATTTTACAGCTACTGACTTCACCATAAGCTTCGAAAGCTTGTTGCAGCTCCATCTCGTTGGTTGAGTAGCTCAGTTTACCGACAAAAATGTTCATATAACTCGTTTAATGATTGATGCAATCGCTCCGTGAGCAACGTCATCGGAGTCTAGAACAAGAACCAATTAGAAATTAAAGGAATCGAGACGAGAAAAAACGACCGAAGATCGATAAAAAACTAACTGACGGATATTCTAGAAGTGCAAATGTACAATAATCTCCTTATTTATCCAATGTACTCCGCCATGGTCATTGGTTGGGATAACCCATAAAAAAAGCACGCTCCGCAGAGCGTGCCCGGCTATCGTGTTCTTGGGAATGAATTTCGGAATTACAGAAACGAATGAAATCCCTGAAAGCAGGGTCATGCGTCCCGGTGATTCGTTACAGGGGAGGAAGTATACTTCTTTATCGCAACATTAATCATTAGCTCGTTCATTATAGGCGGTTGTGCATCATCTCAGCGATAAAAGTGCGGCGTTAGAGTCGTGAACGAAGCCAGCGAAGTATGCTGACGACAATGAAGGTTGTGATCATAGAAAGTCTGTTTTTGGTTTGGAAATGTTCTCATGGTATTTATCGTACAAATGCCACCGGCAAATTCGGATCAAAACGTCCCGCAGTCATCGGGCTCTGCCGGTTTCTGGTGTATCGTTTAACCTGGTTGGTCACATAGTCAAAAAGTTCTCCGAGTTGGACTACTTTATCCTGATTCTGGTCTGCTTGTCCTTTCAACCCACGGATCAAATAATGGCTGAATATGCCCTGACGTAGTCCCTGATCTTCCAGGCTGACTTCTTCAGCGGCACTGGACATCAGGAATGCGGTACCGGATTGGGACTGGTCGATGCGCTCATAAAATTGATTCAAGGCTTGTTGCAGATTGACGCCCCGATCACCCAGTGTTCCGGCATAGCAGGCATCCGTCAGACAAATCTTCTGTTTGGCAGGACTGTTAGAAAGGATCGTCTGCACATCTTCATAGCGCAGCCGGTTGTTGTAGCCGTCGAAATCATACGGCAAAAAGGAACCTTTCAGACCATGACCGGACAAGTAGAGCATGACGACATCGTTTTCATCGGCCTGCATAAACAAAGTTTGCATGCTTTCAATGATGTTGCGTCGCGTCGCATCCTCATCGATCATCAGGCGGATCTGATTATCGGGGAGAGCGCCACCTTCCGGGCTTTTCAAAAAAGCGTACATACGGTAAGCGTCGTCATCGGTATACTTGAGCGTGGGCATGTGGTTGTAGGCGGCAACCCCAACCACTGCGGCCCAAATTTTAACATCCGGATTGACGTCCTTATTAATGGAGGCGGAACTGACAATTGATTCGGCAGGTTCATCCCGCAATTCAATGACCCGGCCCCGACTCCAGATCGCGCTGATCACCCGGCCACTTTTAAAATACATGATACCCGGACCATGGGGCGCATGATTTTGCCATTGGCCTTCATAACGATCGCCATTAGCGTAATAACAGATGCCTTCTCCCCGTGGCTGACCGTTGACAAAGCTACCGATGTAGATGCTACCGTCCCGGTACGTATATTTTCCTTTGCCGGAAAGGCATTCTTCCCGGTTGCAATCACGGATTTTTTCATTGGGCGATTGCTCCTGATTTAACTTATTTCCAGCGGGCGGAGGGCTGTCATCCTGGGAGACAAGCATAATCTCATCGTTTGCATCCGGTTCATTTTCGTCACGGACAGGCCGTCCGTCCTTCCAGACCCCGGTGATTTTCCTTCCGTCAGGATATGAGTAAGTACCCTGACCGTTGAATGAGGAGTGATAGAATTCCCCGGTATATTGTTCACCGTTGGCTTTAACCAGCGTTCCTTTTCCTTCCCGGTACTGATTGTTCCATTGACCGTTGTAGCGGTCACCGTTGGAAAAATAAAGAATTCCGCTGCCCTGAATCACTCCATTGCGGAAGCTGCCTTGGTACTTGGATCCACTCGGAAACACATAGGTTCCCGAACCGTTATAACAATTGCCTTGGATGCATTGGCTCCATGCCGTCAGGGGGAAAACACAAATAAGACTGAGCAAATACTTCGTCATGTGTAAACCTGTTTATCGTCATGTAGAGTCCCTGAATAGTCATTGTGATTGTTGAAGTAAAAATTCTGGTGCGATGAGCCAAAAGGTTTATGTATTGGAAAAACAGCTGACCACAAACATTTATTGTTTTTCCGGGAATCATTGCCCTACATTTAACATTTTGTTGAGGGAGGTGACAGGGATGGCACCGGTCATGCAAAAATGGCTTATCCGGTAATGATTACCTTTGGCGCTCTCAAAAGATATTCGCATGAGTAAAACACCTTTTGAATTCTTTGGATCGGAAACGCTGCCGGTAGCCTCGCACAAGGTTTGGGTGACGCTGCAGAATCCGGTCATCCTCCAGCAACTGATCCCTGGCATCGAACGCCTTGAAAAGACCACCGTGGACACCTATGAATTTACGGCACGAATCAAACTGAGCATTCTCAAGCCGGCACTAAGTGGCCGGGTTACTTATACCGATGTATTGCCGGAAAACCAACTGGGATTGCGGATCGAACAACACAGCAAAGTCGGCTCTGCCCATATGGATGTCTTGATCCGGCTGGAGTCCTGTGCAGCTGAAGAGACGGAACTCAATTACCGGGTGCAGGGAACGGCAGATGGATTGATTGCTAAAGCCGGGGTTAAAGCACTGGAAAAATTAAGTGGCACCGCCATCCAAAAATTCATCGAATCGCTCGATGACCTGATCCGTCAACAAGAATTGGCTTAATCGTAAATGATTGAATTATTGAAAA
>JAGQXC010000005.1 GCA_020436785.1 Saprospiraceae bacterium
CCGCTACCGTCACACAGCGTTCTCCGGAGTTTTGTTTATTAACCTTGATGAAATTGTTGGAAATGGTGTAACAGTCGTCGGACAGCGGACGGTCCAATAAGAAGTTGCCTGTGCGGGCAATCCATTCACCGGTGAAGGCGACGCCATAGACCCGGGAATCGCCGGGAGGCAAATCGTTAAAGGCAACGGGATTGGCCAGACTGGTGCCAATGATCCGGCTGTTAAGATCCGTGATCACATAACCTACCGGTATTCCCGTGACGTCATCGCTCGTGAAGGTGATGAGGTCCTCCTGATCATCGTTGACACAAATGGTGATCGAATCTCCGGCCGGAGAACTGATGTTGATGTTGGGGGGGTCCCGCTTGATGATTTCTACGTAGTTGTTAGTCAGGTCATAACATCCGTCCGAAAAGGCAATGGAGCGAATGTTATTCCCGACCCGGGCTCGCCAGGTACCTTCGAATCCCACGCCATAGACCCGGCATTTTCCCGGCTGGGAAAAACCAAAGTCGATGCTGTCCAGATACGTGAATTGGGTAATGTTGTCAAAGGTATCGGTCACCACATAGGCGTATTGGATGGATACCGCATCGGGATTCTGGAAATGTACAAAATCCAGATTGTCATTTAACGGGCAGGTGAAAACCCGGGCGCTCCCGCCCAAGGCCTGGATGCGGCCCGCATACGGATTGTCCCGGATGACATGAATGAATTGGTCACTGACATCAAAGCAGTCGTTCGAAAATGCTTTACTCTGCAACAGATCGCCCACTTTAACCAAAATATCTCCGGTGTAGGATACACCATAGATGCGATAGCCTCCCACCGGCATCGATTTCAGGTCAAATGATTTGTTGGTGGAGATCTTGACAATCTTGTCCGATTCATCGGTGATGGCAAAGGTGAACCTGGAATTGGAAGATCCCGAATTAATAAATTGCACCGTAGCCGGTCCGGCATCATTCAGGCAGAAAAATTTACCGCGGGTGCCATCCGTTAAGGCAATCTGGCCGGCAAATGGCACGTCTTTGATGACGCGAATGTAGTTGTCTGAAACATCAAAACAGGCATCAGAATAGGATGAAACGATGATGTTATCCCCAACATCCAGCAGTCGGTTGCCCGAATAAGCCACTCCCCAAATCCGGATTTCCCCCCTGGGAATATCGGTAAACACGTAAGAATTGTCATTGGCGATATCGATGATCTGATTGATCTCATTGGTCAGGACATAATCATACCGGAGCGGTTTTGGGCTGTTGTTTTTAAACCGGTACACGACGTTGCCAACGGAATTGTTGCACAAGTAAAGAATGGTATCTCCTTCCATCATGGTAACGCGTCCTCCTTGTGGGATTTCTTTAATAACGGTGAGGTAATTTTCGGAAATATCGTAACATCCATTCACCAGGTTGGTGACGAAGAGGGTATCGCCGACGTTTGCGACGTATTCCCCAATGAAAGAAATGGAATAGACTCGTGCCGTCCCAAAACCAGTTGCCTCAAAATCGGTAAAATTGGTGGTGAGAACACGGGTGATGACATTCTTTTCATCGGTGACCACATATCGAATGGCATTGAGTGTAGCACCCACCGAATCGAAGAAAAACCGGTCTGGTAAGTTGTCTCCCGGGCAGGCATATAAGATTGAGTCCTGATTTAAAGCCCGGATTCTTCCCGCTTTAGGTTCAACGGAATGGACCGTAAGATAGCTTTCTGTAAGATCCCAGCAACCGGTGGTAAGGCTATCCGCACTCCAAATGCTATCTCCGGGCGACACGACAACGTCGCCACTGTAGCTTAAACCGTAAATCCGGGAGATGCCCAGGGCAGAATTTTCAAAATTGATGGAATCTTTGGCTGAAAACCGGGTCAGTACACCGTGTTCATCGGTAACCAAATAGCCGTATTTAAAGGAATTGCTGTTGGCGGATTTTCGAATGATGAGCCAGTCCGGGTTGCCGTCTGCCGGACAGACCGTGGCCATGGTATCCAGGGTGGTGAAACGCAGGAGGCCGGCTGTGGGCGTGGATTTCGTGACCGAAACCGGTATGCTGTAGTCATGGCACCCGATGATGGAATTTTCGCCGAAAATATCGCCGGGAATGACATTGATAATGCCGGAATAGGATACGCCGATGATCTGGAAAAACCCATCCGGCTGTCCCCGCAGATCGAACATCCCATCGGGATTCATCGCCAGGAGGACTCCATTGGCATTGACCAGAACAAATGTATAGAATAGATTGGATTGTTGGCTGACCTTGACCTGAATGGTGTCATTGGTTGAAAGGGAACTGCAATAAACGGTGTCCCTGATTCCGGAGCGTAAAGAAATCTCTCCGGCATCCGGAACATCCTTGTATACCGTAACGACCGTATTGGAGAGGTTGACGCATCCATCGTGTTTGGCAGAAACGGTGGTTACATCCAGTCCGGCGGTCCAGACCAGTGTATCGCTGTGGCTGACGCCCCAGAAACGGTAGGTTCCATTAGCCAGGTAATCGAGTTCATAACTGGAGTCTCGTCTTGCGAAGATGATCTCATCCTGCAGGTTGACCAGAATGTAAGAGTAGAACAATCCGGAGCTGTCCGAGGTCGTTAACCGGACAATGTCGGAGGCGCCATCGGTCGGACAAAGACGGGCAAATTGCCCTCCTCCTTTGACCTGAATGTCACTTTGGTAGCATCGTTGTCCGGCCAGGGGCAGCGTTGTCCCAAGGATAAGAATCAGGAGAAGTAACTTACTTTCCAGAAAGCGTACGGTTGGCTTCATACGTCATGAGGTGTTACAATAGATACATGCATGTTCAATAAGAATTACAAAAATCATGCAATAAAATCTTAATATTTAAAAAGCTGACTAAATACCGGCTTTGTATCCATTGATTATTTAATATAATGCCATGCCGGCAGGTGCAACTAAAATAAGATCTTTGCGTTTACTCTACATCTAAACATAAAACGGTTAAGTCCTGTTCCTATTGGTTATGAGGTTTTTGATCTTCATTCTTTTTCTCAGTGCGATTGAATGGTATGCCTGGCAAGCCGTCCGGTTGTCCGGACTATATTCATTGCATTGGGGACGCTGGACAGTGGGATCCATTTTCTGGTTCTTAACGGCGCTGGCCGTCTTTTACTTTTCCTGGTTGGGTCTGGTGGGTTCGCACACCCTGCCCAAGAATCTGGAATTGGTAATCCGTACCCTCGTGATGATCGGGATATTCACCAAACTGTTCCTGGCCATCTTTATGATGATCGATGATCTCCGCAGATTGGTTACCGGCATGGGTACACTGGTGGTGAAACAGTCCTGGCACATGCCGTCAAGGTCAAAATTTCTTGCCAACCTGGGTCTGATGATTGGAGCGGTCCCATTCTTTGCGTTGATTTATGGGGCAGTTCGCAATGCCTATCGGTATACATTATTCCGGCAAAAGGTGGCGGTCAGTGGCTTGCCTGCAGCGCTGGATGGCCTGCGGATAGTACAGATCAGCGATATCCACTCGGGAAGTTTTTACCGCGAAACTCCCATTGATAAGGCCATTGAAATGATCAATGCTCTGGAGCCTGATTTGATCTGTTTTACCGGAGATCTGGTCAATAACGAAGCCACCGAAATAGAGCCCTATCTGGAAATATTCAGTAAGGTCAAGGCAAAATACGGGGTTTATTCAATCCTGGGAAATCACGATTACGGTGATTACATTCGATGGCCGGACGCAGCGGCAAAACAAGCCAATTTTAACCGGCTTTGTGAGAATCACCAAAAACTTGGCTGGGACTTGTTGCGCAATGAACACCGCATCCTCGAAGTAGGGGATGCGCGGATGGCCATCATTGGGGTGGAGAACTATTCGGCGCGGATGAATTTTGCCAAGTACGGCGACTTGTCCGAAGCCTGTGAAGGCTGTCCTGGCGTCGACTTTAAGCTTTTGCTGTCCCATGATCCCAGTCATTGGCATTATGAGGTCACCAAAGCGTACCAGGACATCGGATTGACCCTTTCCGGACATACACACGGGATGCAATTTGGAATCGAAATTCCCGGTTTTAAGTGGAGCCCTATTGAATATGTCTATAAAGAGTGGGCCGGTCTGTACCAGGATGGGGAACAGTATTTGTATGTTAACCGTGGATTCGGATTTTTGGCATATCCGGGTAGAGTCGGTATCTTACCGGAGATCACGTGCCTGGAATTACAAGCAGTATAAAAGGCGCCGGATCGCCATCGGACGGTCAAAGTCGTTGCTTCCTATGATGAGAAATATAATTGTATTTGCAAGCTTTCTGGTGTTGGTGTCCTGCAAGCAGGAACCACAGGTGACCTCGGACCAGGTGGTGGGTGCCTGGGAAGTGGTCGGTGCTGAACGTGACGGGAAAGAAACGGAGACACTCAATGGAGCCTATTTTGAATTCAGCGACAACGGAACCGTGACTTCCAATTATCTGGGCGAGGAGGAGACTTCACTGTATTCCCTGGAGGCTTCCAGCATTACCCAGACCCGGCCGGATCAATCCCACGTGAATTTCAACGTGGAACGCCTGGGTTTGGATACCATGGTGATGACCGCAAGCATCCGCAATATCCCATTCCGGTTTGTGATGAAAAAAATCGATCAGGATCCCGACTAAAAGGGACTTTTCATCCACTCCAGCTGCCCCTGTTTCAAGGTGAAAAAGAACAGGAATACCACAAGTGGAACCAGGAAAATAACCACCAATAACCAATAATACCAACGGGGAACGCTGGATTTTTCGACCCATTCTACAATCAGTGAAACACCAAGGATTCCGATACAAAGGACAGGAATGATCCAGGATAATAGGGTAGCCAGATAATCGTTGAACAACCACAGAATGACCAGCAGGATAGCTTCCGAAATAGCCACTTCCAGCAGAATCAATCGGTGCGAAGCGTTCACGAAGTTGTAGTTTATGGCCCGAAGGTAGTACATTTGCACCTTCGCATACCTGAACCTGCACATATTCTGATAAATATTACATTTGCACCTCAAGACGTTTCAAAAAGCGCCTATGACCAAAAATTTATTGATAGTCGAATCCCCCGCCAAAGCCAAAACCATCGAGAAATTTTTAGGTAAAGACTTCACGGTCAAATCCAGCTATGGACATATCCGTGATCTTGCCAAAGGGGATAAAGGCGTCAACATTGAAAAAAAGTTCGAGCCTACCTACACCGTTTCGCCGGAGAAGAAAAAAGTGGTCAAGGAACTCAAGGATTGGGTGAAGAAAGTGGATGAAGTGTGGCTGGCGACGGACGAAGACCGTGAAGGAGAAGCCATTTCCTGGCACCTTTGCAAAGTCCTTGGCCTGGAAGAAGCGAAGACAAAGCGCATTGTATTCCGGGAGATTACCAAACCAGCTATTCAACAAGCCATTCAATCTCCCCGCTACGTGGATCTCAATCTGGTCAATGCCCAGCAGGCACGCCGGATCCTGGACCGTCTGGTTGGATTTGAATTGTCGGAATTGCTGTGGCGGAAAGTCAAGAATAAGCTCTCTGCAGGCAGGGTTCAGTCGGTGGCTGTAAAATTGATCGTTCAGCGCGAGCGCGAGATCAATCAGTTCGACAGTGCTGCCTATTTTAAAGCAAAAGCCCACTTCATAGTGAAGAACGGACAGGGCAAAGACGTAGAATTGATTGCAACGTACAAAGACAATTTTAGCAACGAGACGGAAGCACGCAGCTTTTTAGAGAAGCTAAAATCCAGTACGTTTTCCATTCACTCCATCGAGGTTAAACCTGCCTATCGCAAACCTGCCCCACCTTTTACCACCTCCACCCTACAACAGGAGGCCAGTAGAAAGCTGGGATTTTCGGTGAGCCGGACCATGATTGCGGCGCAGCGACTCTATGAAGCCGGTCACATCACCTACATGCGGACCGACTCCACCACCATGAGCAAATTGGCGCTGAGCCAGATTGCTTCTCTGGTGGAAAGTCAATACGGATCCGATTACGTGAAGACCCGTCAATTCCAAAGTAAACAGGAGCTGGCCCAGGAGGCTCACGAAGCCATCCGGCCTACCTACATCGAAAATGAGTCCGTTTCCGGCGATCGCGACCAGGTTCGTCTATATGATCTCATCCGCAAACGTGCGATGGCGTCCCAAATGGCGGATGCACGTCTGGAGAAAACGGTGGTCGATATTGCCATTTCCAACCTGCCCGGAAATTTCTTCCAAGCGGAAGGCGAAGTCCTGAAGTTTGAGGGATTTTTAAAAGTATACCTGGAATCGAAGGACGATGAGGATGAGGAGGAACATGGCAGTATGTTGCCACCCCTGAAACAAGGGCAACCCCTTCCCTGTAAATTTATTGAAGCCACCGAACGATTTACCAAACCGCCGGCGCGATTCACGGAAGCGGGGTTGGTGAAGAAACTGGAGGAATTGGGCATTGGCCGTCCCTCCACCTATGCGCCCACGATTTCCAAAATCATGGAAGAAGGTCGCGGGTATGTGGTCAAAGACAGCCGTCCGGGTATTGAGCGGGCTTACAAGATCCTTACGCTCGCTAATGGTCAGATTTCCGGAGAAGAGAAAGTGGAAGTAACCGGAACCACCAAGGACCGGTTGTATCCGACCGACATGGGTATGGTAGTCAGTGATTTTCTGTCCGAGCACTTTGAGAAGATCATGGACTATGGATTTACCGCCGACATCGAAAAGGAATTTGACCAGATCGCATCCGGCTCACGGGAATGGCGGTCCATGCTCGAGCATTTTTACGATCCTTTCCACGATCTGGTCGAGCAGACCCTGGAAAATGCGAACCGGGCTACCGGTGAAAGAATCCTCGGTACGGATCCCGGCACAGGTTTAACCGTCTCGGCCCGGGTTACGCGCTATGGACCGGTCATCCAGATCGGATCCCGGGAGGAGGTTGGCGAAGAGGGTAAGCCCCAGTTTGCCAACTTGCGCACTGGCATGTCAATTGAAACCGTCACCCTGGAGGAGGCATTGGACCTGTTTAAACTGCCAAAGTCCTTGAGTCCCTTCAAGGGTCAGGAGGTAAGCGTCGGCGTAGGTCGATTCGGCCCTTATGTCAAATGGGGCGAAACGTTCATATCACTGCCCCGTGGTACCGATCCCTTACAGGTTGACCAGGAACAGGCAGAACAGGTGATCCAGGAACGTATTGATCAGGATGCACCCTTTGGTTCCTACCAGGGTAAACCGATAACCAAAGGGAAAGGACGCTTTGGTCCGTTCGTGAAATGGGAAGACCTCTTTGTCAATGTTCCCAGGAAGTATGACCTGGAGACCATTACCGAAGCGGAAGCCATAGAGCTGATCAAGGTTAAGATCGAAAAAGAGAACAACCGCTACATCCAACAATGGCCGGAACACAAGCTGAGTATTGAAAATGGCCGTTGGGGACCTTTTATCCGTCAGGGAAGATCCATCATCAAGATCCCCAAGGTGGATGGAGAAAAAGTGGACGCCGAAAAGGCCAAGTCACTTACCCTGGAACAAGTGTTGTCCTTTGTAAAGGAATCTTCTTCGAAATAGGTTTTACCCTTATTCTGCACGGATGACCTCTACCCACTGTCCCGGTATCCTTGCCTGGACCGAGTGGTCATACATCGCCTCGACCAATTGAGTGGGTAAGCGGAATCGTCCGGCGTAAGAGGCATGTGCAAGGATGGTAAATGATTTGCTCTGTGCCGGATCAAGATCAAAAAAGGTATCTACCCGGTCGTCACGGATGTCCTGGTACGAATAGTTGAGGGCATTGGGCTCCTCCAACTCACTCAGTCGCACCGGTAAGATTTCCCACCCGGATGGAACGCCAATGGACAATGCAAGATTCTGTAACCGTGCTCTCATACCCGTCTGGTGGGTGACACGGGCCACGATCTTGAAATCGGTTCCCTGGGGGATCGAGGCGGGATCAAGACTTTTGCCATCCATGTCGGTGTATTGGACGGTCAGACCGATCTTTTGCTGCAGTCCTTCCTGGGGATTATCCAGTGGTTTTCCGGTAATGATCCATTTGGCAAACAAGGTCTGCTGGCCACTGTTCTTCACCAGGATCTCCGGGGCGGAAATCTGGCTGGCATTTACATCAAAAACGAACATTGGTTTTGCCGTCCGGATCTTTTGCACCGGCATTCCTGCATATTCAATGGATGCATCCAACGTGGCATCCAGTGCCTGGTTGTCTTTGTAAAAGGAGGTGATCGCATACAATGCGTACGCTACCGATTGCGTAGAATACCACCGGGTTGAATTCAGCGCATCGGCAATATTTTTGACGATGGTCATCGCATCGGGTTCCTGCCCGACAATTTGTAAGGCCTCCAGAAGCATCGCCTGATCCCTGAGGTCATCACCATAGGTAGCGTTCCATTCCGGATTGGCGACAACGGTAGCTTTTTTCCCCTGCAACATCTTGTTGGCCTCCTTTACCCGTCCCGCCAGGGCATACGTAGCTGCCAGGCGATAAAAATCCTGGGGAGTGATCGCCGTGGATGTCCTCAGCCGGTTCATTGAGCCGATGTCAGGCTCTCCGGCCAGTGCCAGGGTGTACAAACGGTAGATTTGGATCGAACTTCCATAGGCGTGGCCTGCCGTCTTGGATTCCTGGCCGGGTGACCAGCTATTGCTCCATTTCTTTTGGATTTTTTTCCAGCGATCGAGCATATTTCCCGGTACCGGATAGCCCTGGTTTTTGGCCAGTAATAAGAAGTGCCCGGCATAGGAGGTGATGTATTCGTCCATGTAGGGCGACCCGGGCCAGAAAGTGAACCCTCCGTCTGTGTGTTGAAATCGTTTTAAACGGTCAATCGTGGCCAGGATATTGGTAGCTATTTTGGCTTTTTGGGTGGGGCTCAGATCCACCAAATCCGGGAGGTACAATTGTGGAAAGGCACTGGATGTGGTTTGTTCGGCGCATCCATATGGGTAATGAATCAGGTATTCCAATCGTCGTTGCAGATCCAGGGCGGGCATGGTCGAAAGCTCCAGGATCGCCGTGTTCGTACCGTCCATGCCTGGCATTTCGGTTTTAAGCGGTTGATTTGTCCCTGCCTGAATGACCGCTTCCTGAACAGAGGTCAGGTAAGGATTGGGATTGGTGACGGGAAGGGTGATCCGTTGGCGGGCTTGTTCTTTGCCCTGTTGTGCCTGAACCGATAATTCTGCTATGCCGATTGTTGACGGCACCGTCATTTGAAAATCGGCCGCATACTCGCCCGGTTCTTTGGTCTGCAAAGTCGTGGCTTTCCGGTCAAAAGTTAAAAATTCATCCTGGTCGGAGACCTTGATTTCCGTATTGCCCAGCGCCTGATCATTGACGAACAGATTTACGGGCAGGTAGGCTGTTTCTCCCGGACTCAGTTTGCGAGGTGCAGTAGCCAGGACCATCAGAGGTTGTTTTACTTGGATAGATTGCTCATCCTTGCCGTAGGCAGTGGATTGGTTGGCAGCGATCACCATGACCCGCACCGTACCGACGTAATTGTAAATGGTTACCTGATGACTATTGGTTTTCCCCGGCTCACAATGGAAAGGTCCCAATACCCGGACAACCGGTTTAAATCGCATTTCCTGATTTCCAGGTTCCACTTTAGCAGCATCGTCTCCACCGATAGCCAACAGTTTACCTCCCTTAGTGAAGGAGGAAATAACCTGATCATAAACGTCCCAGGTCTGCACCCCAAGGGCTTCTTTCCGATTAAAAAATGCATAGGGATCTGGCGTGGAAAAGGAGGTCAGGTCCAGTAACCCTTCATCCACAATGGCTACGGTATACTGCATTTCACGCTTCGATTTCTCTGTGACCTTTATCTGGAAAGGTACTTCAGGCCTCACCGTTAACGGCGCATCGATGTTTGGCTGTAGTTTTCTTTCAGGATAGTAGACTTCAATGGGGACCACTCCAAAACTGCGCAACGGAAGGTCGTTCTGGCGGTCGGTTCCCTGGATCAGAGTGACGGATACGTATGCATGAGGTGCAAAGGAAGGCAGGGCGGAGAAGGTGATGACCTGATCTCCCGGCTCGACATCATACCAGTTTGCAGTCAGAACCTGATTTTGTTTTTCGACGGTTACCAACATTTTTCCCGGATGGGTAACCGGTACTTCGAGGTGGATCTGATCGTTGACCTCATAGCGCTGTGAATCGGTCTGCAAGGTGAGGTAGGACGTCCCTGCCTGCTCATCATCCCAGGGATAACCTACATAGAATACGTCTCCGCTGCAATGTCCGCTGCTGATGTCACAAACGCGGATAAAATATCCCTGATTTTCGGTAGGCATCCAGCGAAGAGAAGCTTTCCCATTGCGGTCAGTGGTCAGTTCCGTGGTAAAAACTGCGTTTTCGGCATTGCCATTGCTGTAGCGGTAAAAGCGATCGTCGTCGCTCTCATACCACCAGGACCATCCGATGGCGTAAATGGAAATACTGAGTTTCCGTCCTGCCAGAATTTTACCTTTTGCATCCACATTGACCAGTGAGAATTCTGCTTCCTTGTCCCGGTCGAACCGTTTATATCCGTAATCGTTTTCCGGGATAAAGAGCCCGGCATAACTTGCAAATGGGCTGATAATCCGGGTCAGGTACCGGGTACTAAAATCTCCACTGGCTTCGAAGACCCGGGTGGTCAGTTCGGCCTTTACCATACCACCGACAGCCTGGTTGAATTCCGGTTTTATGGTGAATCCCGCTTTTCCCTCGTTGTTAAGAATGCCATCAAAGAGGACGACATCTTCGGTCACTGCATTGGCGTTTCGTCCCGGATCATCAAACTGAAACCGGGTGAATCCCGGAATGGACGTTTTCATAGGCCGGGTGGTAAGTTCCACCTTCGCCGCTAAATTCCGTGCCGGGGCACCGAAGAGCCACGTTGCCGACAACGTAACCGGTACCTGGTCTGCCAGCAATTCGTCGGGCAAACCAGCCAATTCCATTTTAATCCGGTTGGGTTTTATCGATTCAATCTTTAAGTTCTTTTGAAACACCGCACCGCCTGCCCGCACTTGTAGCGACCAGACGCCGGTAGGTGCGTCTGTTTTTGTGGTTAATGTGATCGGATAGATCGGACCGGTATGTTCCAGGAAAGCTTTTTCCAGGATCAGTCGTCCCTGTGGATCATTTAAGGTTACCTGTATTGGATAAGCATCTGGCAATTTCACATCAGATTGCTCCAGGATGGCGTGGAGAAACAGCGTGTCACCGGGTCGCCAAACACCACGTTCACCATAGAGAAAGCATTGTAAACCATCTTGCCTGGTCACGCCGCTTACGTCAAACTGACTTAAAGAGATCGCTTCCCCGGGGAGCATATTGAGATACGCCTTGTCTTTCGCATGGCGAGCAGTGATGAATACCGGTTCCTGCCCGGATGCCGGTAGGTAACGGGCAAATCCATCGTCATCGGAGCGAAGTGAAGCCAAAGATTGTTGCGAAAAACTGAATAATTCCAGATCGACGTTCGGCAAGGGTTTTCCGGTTGGGAGATCTGTAGTGACGATGAAAACCTCACCGGCATCACTTCGCTTGGCCATCAAGCCAATTTGGGTAGCAATTAACGTTTGCTGTACAAAGTGATCGGTATTGTAGAAAGCAGGCCGGCAGGGATCCTCCCTTTCATCCCAATAATTGGGATAATAACCGGCTGCGCCAAAATACCCATAGGACCAGGCGCTTTCATCCTGTATTTCCTGGTCCAGCCAATCCAGACTGCAGGCGGTCCGCGCGTATTCTGGGCGAAAGCTCAATTTTATTTCATAAAATGCATGCGGTTGATCAGCGAAATAAGAAGTCAGGTCGAGCTGGTAGGTGGACCAGGTGTCCAGGTCGGCGGAAGCGGTTTGTTGGCTGAGATCGATGGTAATCATCCGGATGCGGTCAGCTACTCGTTCCAATTCGTTATTGCCTGACAGACGATTGACCTGGAGAAACTGCAATACGTTGGATTCGTGAATACGGTACAGTTCCACATCGATTTTATTCAGGCTGACGGCTTCAAATTGAAACATGGCTTCGTAGGCATGCGGGATGATGGCTCCTTGGGTCAGTAAGTGAATAGCTGGTACTAAAGGCTCAAAATTAAGGGTAACTTGTTGTTGGGTTCCCAACGTTTTGCCGTCCGCATTTTTTACTGAAGGATCGATGATAAATACCTGACTTCCTTTGATGTTTTCATCGGGATATAGCCAGAGTTGGTTCCCATTGACCTGATAGCGAAAGTTTAGGGTAGCCCCTTGCTGGTAGACCAGTCCGGTAAAATCCTGAGCGGGGTCCAGAATATCTGAAAAGACGACCTGTATGGCCGGTGGATTGCCTTGTTCTACCCGGGTGGAGAGCATCATAAAATCACCAATAGCAGGCACGGCAACCGTCAGTTCGCCCTGATCGACCGCCTGAATTGCATCGCCATTCCATGAAATTACCACCTCGCTGGCGGTGGATGCCCGCTGGATATTCTCAATCAGGAAGCCATGGGTTTGGCCCTGATGTTGCCATTTAATGGGGAGTTGAGTCTGTCCTTGCCTGGCCTGAAGTATCGGTGCTACATCGGCCCCATTTTCAGGAATGGCTAACTGGATGCGTCCTGAAATGGCAAGTTGGTTGGGCTCCGATTCATCCGGAATGGTGATGCCATCGGTGGAAACCGAGAAATGTTGTGCCTTAACGGTAAATTCCAGCTTAGTCGTTTTCGGACCCTCCAAACGCTCGCCAAAAAGTTGATCCATCGCCAGGGTCAGGTGGATTTCGGATCCCTTTTTCCACAAAGGATCTGGTTGAAGTTGTACTTCAAAGCTATCCAGCATCAACGCCTGGAAGGCTGCGCCATCGAGTTTGATCGCTCCGGACAGGTCATTGGTTTGAATAGGCCTTGCGAATCGCAACCGGATCGGTTGATCCGGATTGAGTGGACTGGATGAACGCTGCAGAATCAGGGGATGCTCTTCGGAAGATGGTTTATCGGTTGTTGATTGCTGACAACCTGCAGCCACCAATAAAAGAAGTAGAATCAGGGTGAATGAAGAAGAATTCATGGATGCCTTTTATGCAATGAATTTAAGCCAAATTTTCCTTGCCCCGGGATATTTGGAATGCTTTCATCACAATCGACAGGGGAAAGCTCCCGGTCCTTCCCGGGACGGACAGATGAAACGGATTCCTTAAGAAAAGGACCCAGGCCAGGGCATGGGCATCAAATTGCGGATCGATTCTTTTACTGATTTGTGTATCTTGGCTTTCGGTGAAAAAATAACTATGAAGCGTCGATTATTGCTCAGTTTTTGGCTGATCTTCCTGGCTCTGCCTGCTTGCAAACAGGCAACCGGACCATCCTGGCAGGGTTATGCAATTGAAAAAGTAGCCCACAACCGGGACGGTATGGTGGTGAGTGCACATCCGCTGGCTACCCAGGTGGGCGTTGAGGTGCTTCAGGCTGGTGGAAATGCAGTCGATGCGGCCATTGCTGTCCAATTTGCGCTGGCTGTCGTTTACCCGGTCGCCGGTAACATCGGCGGCGGCGGTTTTATGGTTATCCGTATGGCAGACGGAACCACCGATGCGTTGGATTACCGCGAAAAAGCACCGGGTGCTGCCTTCCGCGATATGTACCTGGACAGTTCCGGAGCGGTCATTCCCGGGCTGAGTCTGGGCGGACATCTTGCCTCCGGCGTGCCGGGGAGTGTGGATGGAATGGTCAAAGCTTTTGAAAAATACTCTAAGATCAAGGATTTTTCGAAGCTGATACAGCCGGCCATAAACCTGGCTGATCATGGATTTCATTTGACCGACCGGCAGGCGAAGAATCTGAATTCTGCTCAGGAGTCTTTTGTAAAATACAATACAACGATGCCTGTGTTTGTGCGCGATTCCGCCTGGCAAGAGGGGGATCTGCTTATCCAGGCTGATTTGGCCCAGACACTGATCCGCATCCGGGATCAGGGCCGGGAAGGGTTTTATGGTGGTAAGACCGCGGATCTGATCGCCGCAGAAATGGAGGCCGGTCATGGGATCATTACCCGACAGGATTTACAGGATTATCAGGCCATCTGGCGTCAGCCCCTCCAGGGGCAATACCGGGATTATGACGTGATCACCATGCCGCCTTCGTCCAGCGGTGGGGTGGCGTTGTTGCAATTGCTGGAGTCCGTTGAAGATTTTCCCATGGCTGACTATGGATTCCATTCCACCGCCTCTGTGCATGCCATGATTGAAGCCGAACGCCGGGTTTACGCCGACCGGGCCAAGTATTTGGGAGATACCGACTTTTACCCTGTTCCTATCGAGGGTTTGACCGATCCGGCCTATAATCGTGCCCGGATGGCTGACTTTGACCCGGAGCATGCGACCCCCAGCGATGCCATATCCGAAGGGCAACCCGCTGCAAAGGAGAGTGAGCAGACCACTCATTTCTCAGTCGTTGATAGGGATGGAAATGCCGTTTCGGTGACCACGACCATCAATGGTGGGTATGGTTGTAAGACGGTTGTTGCCGGTGCAGGTTTTCTGCTGAACAATGAAATGGATGACTTTTCTTCCAAGCCCGGTGTACCTAATATGTTTGGTCTCATCGGAGGCGAAGCGAATTCCATCCAGCCGGGCAAACGCATGCTGAGTTCGATGACCCCTTCCATCGTAGCCAAAGATGGTGAGCTATTTATGGTCGTCGGGTCTCCCGGAGGATCGACCATCATTACGTCGGTCTTTCAGATGATCGTTGATGTCGTTGATTTCGGGATGACGATGGATGCATCGGTACAGTCATCTAGATTCCATCACCAGTGGAAACCCGATTATGTATTTCTGGAGCCGGATTCATTGCCGTCGGCAACCATGCAGGGCTTACGCGAAATGGGTTATGAGCTCAACATTCGCGGTCACATTGGCCGCGTCGATGCCATCCTCAGGCAACCTGACGGAACCCTGGTCGGTGCAGCGGATCC
>JAGQXC010000351.1 GCA_020436785.1 Saprospiraceae bacterium
ACACGGCCTCCACCACCGCCTGATAGGGCTCCACGGTTTTCTGAATGCGCTCTTCCATCGAGTGCATCAGGGTATTGGTGGCTTCGATGTCGGTACCGATCGGTAATTCAATGAAGGCATTGACATACAATGGATCGGACTTCGAGAAGAAAATGACGGCCGGTGATTTAATGGCCAGCAAAGCCAGCGCAAAAAACAACAGGCCGAAGGTTCCCGCGAAAAACCACAACGGATTTTTACGCCGCAGGGCAAACCGTACGAAACGGTCGTAGGCATTCTCCAAGATGGGTAACAGGTTGTTCTGGAAATAAAACGCCGCCCTCCGCAGGAAGAAAAAGTTGATCAGGGTAACCAGAATGGCAATTCCAAGTAAATTGCGCGCCCATAAGATGCCGGCGAAATGCAGTCCAATGGTGATCAGCGTCATGATAGCCACTCCGGCTAAAATATTGCGGCGTTTGCGCTGGCGGGCTGACTTCTGCTCCAGACGCTTATCGACTTTCATGAAGACCGAGGTAAATACCGGATTGATGACCAGGGCCACCAGCAGTGAAGAAGTGAGTACGATGATCAGTGTCAATGGCAGGTACTGCATAAAACTACCCACGATTCCCGGCCAGAAAGCCAGTGGAATGAAGGCGGCCAAGGTGGTGGCCGTCGAAGAAATAATTGGCATGGCCACTTCGCCCGCCCCTCGCTTGGCAGCTTCAATCCCTTTGTAGCCGTTTTGCATATAGCGGTAAATGTTCTCCACCACCACGATGGCATTATCCACCAGCATACCCAGCGCCAGGATCAATGAAAACAATACAATGATGTTCATGGTCGTCCCGGACAGATACAGCCACATGATCCCCATCAGCATGGACCAGGGAATGGCCATCCCCACAAATAAGGCGTTGCGCAATCCGAGGAAGAACAACAAGACCAGGACGACCAGGATGACCCCGGAAATGATGGAGTTCTCCAGGTTGGAAACCTGATCACGCGTGTGGATGGACTGGTCGTTG
This sequence comes from Saprospiraceae bacterium, assembly GCA_020436785.1. Lineage (GTDB taxonomy): Bacteria > Bacteroidota > Bacteroidia > Chitinophagales > Saprospiraceae > JAGQXC01. The sequence continues at coordinate 1,011 of JAGQXC010000351.1, forward strand.
AAGATGCTCACCCGTAAATCGGCAGGCAGGTCCGGCTTGACTTTCTCGACGACTTCTTTCACATGGTCCGAAGCGTCCAGCAGGTTCTGACCCTTGCGTTTGATGACATCGAGGGAGATGACCGGCAATCCGTCGGAGCGGGCGTATGAGGTCCGTTCCTGGTAGGCCATCTTGACCGAGGCAATGTCTTTCAGGTAAATCGGGTTCTGATACTCCGATTTTACGATAAGGTTCTCTATTTCCTGCACATTGTCAAACTGGCCGACGACCCGGATAGCACGCCGGAAATCGTTGTTGACCAATTCACCGCCCGACATGTTCAGGTTTTCTGCGGAGACCGCATTGGCGATGTCTCCGAAGCTTACCTTGACCGCCTGCATTTTTGCGATGTCCGCATTGATCTGGACTTCCCGTTCAAGGGCGCCCTTCATGTCCACGTTGGATATCTCGTCGATGTCCTCCAGGTGATCCTGGATGTACTCGGCATAATTGCGCAATTCATCGTTATTGTAATCCCCGGAAACGTTGACCGTCATGATGGGAATTTCCGATAAGTTGATGTCGGTGACGTAAGGATCCTGGGTCAGGTCGGTGGGCAATTCGGATTTAGCTTTGTCCACCGCATCCTTCACCTTGCGCAGTGCGTTGTCAATATCTTCATCGGTCTCAAATTCGGCGATGATGACCGAATAATCCTGCATGGAGGTCGAATTGACATTCTTGATCCCTTCGATGGATTGGATTTCTTTTTCAATCGGACGGGTGACCAGATTCTCGATGTCTGCCGCCGAGTTACCAAAGTAGGGGGTGTTGACGTAGATCTGCGGAAAGATGACCTCTGGAAATTGCTCTTTGGGCATCCGGTTGTACGATTGGATCCCGAAGATCAGGATCATGAAGGTCACTATGAAGATGCTGGTGGAGTTATCGACCGCCAGGTTCGTCAGACCGAAGTAGCGTTTATTGGCTTGCGGTTTATTTTCCATTTTTCTCCGTTAGTGCTGCTTGCTGTTCGACAATTTCAATGGGCTCTCCGTCGGACACATCCTGTGCGCCTTCCATGATAAGCTGTTCGCCGGCTTGGAGGCCTTGCTCGATCACCGCCCGGTCATTGTAACTGATCCCGGTCGTGACATACATTTTGCGGGCAATCAATCCTTTATCGGTGGTATCGGTGACCATCACGAACTGATCACCACCCACTTCCTGCTGAACCAGATAAAGCGGCACGACGATCGCATCTTTGATGATCTGATCACGGAATTTGATCTCAGCCAGCAAGTTGGGCTTCAGCAGACCGGAGGAATTGGTCAATTCCGCTTCGACACTAAAGGTTCGGTTAGCGGCATTGATGGTCCGTCCCAGCAAGGTAACCCGTGCCGCTACTTCCTGATTAAGCGCAGGTAAATTGATAAGAACTTCATCACCTTTTCGCACTTTACCGAGATAGGTTTCAGGAACTTCGGCCACCACCTTCACGCGGCGGAGATCCAGGATACTGACGATGGGAGCGCCTGGACCGGCCAGTTCACCTTCCTTTGCATAGACCATATCCACCACTCCGGTAAGCGGTGCATAAACATTGGCTTTTTTCAATTGCGTTTCGATGGTTTCCAGCGACTTCTCCAGGCGTTCTTTGTTATTTTTCGCTTGCAGATACTGAATTTCAGAACCAATTTCCTGCTCCCACAGTTTGGATTGTTTTTCAAAAACCGTGGTTGCCAGTTGCAGGGAGGTTTCAATTTCCTCCTTTTGCTTGCGCAAGGTTTCGGCATCGATGACGGCGATCAATGACCCCCGGCTGACGTTCTGGCCTTCCTTCACTTTCAGATCAATGATCCGTCCCCCCATTTCACTGCTTGCATTGACCACTTCATCTGCCTGGACGCTGCCCTGGATCTTGATGTAATGATCAAAATCCTGCTTGGCCAGTGGCTGGCAGGTCACCAGTGTCTTGGAAACCAGATGTGCGGAAGTATCCAGCTCAGATAAAGCCGCCTCGATTTTTGAAATTTCCTGATTTAATGTCCTGAGCTCGCTTTTCTTGCTTTCATAAAGCGACCGGAGTTCCGTCAGGTTGGAAGGCAGGGCTTCATTTTCCTCCTGACCGGCTGCACAGGACAGGGCTGTCAATGTCAGCAAAATAGCGATGGTTTTGAAAAAATTGGTCCATTTCATAATTGCGAGAAATTAGGGTGACTTTTTATTTAATTCCTAAGGCCTTTTGCCAATCGTTTTTTGCGACAATCAAATCGTACTCCGCATCCATCAGATTGGCCTGGGCTTCATAATATTCACGTTCGGCCTGGATCACTTCCAGGCTGGTACCGACGCCTTCTTTAAATTTGGTCTTTGCGGTTTCGAGGATCCGGGTAGCCAGTTCCAGGTTGCTTTCGGAAGCGGTCAGTGACTCCCGGGCATTATCGTACTGGGTCTGGGCATTGCGTACTTCCAGCGAAACCGATTGCTTGAACAAATCCGTTTGTACTTCATTGCGTTTCAGTACGATCCTGGCTTTGTTGATTTTCGCTTTTTTGTCGAATCCATCGAAGATGGGAATATTTAACCCCATGCCGAGGTAGGTGGAAGGAAACCATCCGGCTTCATTGTTGTCAAAAAGTTTATTGCGTTGCAGGGTTGCCGCAGCGGATCCAAAGCCACGCAGCGAGGGATAATAACCCAATTGTTGCCTTTTGATGTCCATTTCTGCCAGCGTATGGGACGTCTCGAGGACCCGGTATTCGGGACGCAAACTGAAATCGATCGATTCCCCGGACCACGCCGGAGTTAACCGGGCGGCATTAACCAGCTGATCAAACGATTCAGTCAACACGATCTCCTGGTCCAGCGGATAGGCCATCTGAAATTTGAGCAGGTTCTTACTCAACTCGATGTACCGTTTGACATTGTCCAGGTTTCGCCGCAGGTTTTCAAGGGTCAGTTGGATGCGGTCGACATCCATCTTTTCTGCAAAACCGTTCTCGTAGGTGATCCGGGTTTCGTGGTAGGTTTGTTCCAGGGATTCGATGTTATTCAGCAGGACGGTCTCGTTCTTTGTTGCACTCATGACAGCCAGATAGGCTTTGGTTACATTGAGATCGATGTCCCGGGTGGTGAGTTCCCGCTGGCGCACCGCCAGCTCACGAGCCAGCCGCACGGCTTTCAAACCGAGGAAATACGAACCATCCACCAGCAACATATCGAGACTTAAACCGGCATTGAGATTGTTGTTCCTACCAAACTGCGCCGGAAATCCTGCGTCGGATGCCGGTAACACTTCATTGGAGGAGATCAGATTGTAGTTTAACAACCGGCCATCAACAGCAGGGCCTAAAAAGTCTGGCAGGATCTGCGTCGGAATGTTGAGGTAATACTGGTAATTGACGCTACCACTCACCTTGGGGATCCCGATGGCTTTGTATTCGGTAATTTGTTCGTTGGCCTCCTGCACATCCAGTTCTGCGAGTTGCGTGGAAGTACTGTGTTCCTGCGCATACTGGATCGCCTGTTCCAGTGAGAAAGCCTGGCTTTGCGCCCGCAGCGCTGCGGTTGCCATGACCAGGACGATCAAAGAAAAAAGCACTTTAGGCTGCTTCGTTGAAGTGTTCATAGAAGTGTTTTTGTAATTGTGCATAACCAGCTTGCGATACCACCCCATTTAAATGGTAGCGGAGAAAATGTTCGTACAGATCGCCCGGGTGGTATTTTTCCGGTGGGAACAACGTTTCATCCACAATTTTTGCAATGCTCTCCACATAGATCCGTGCCAGGACATCCGAGTCCAGGTTGGAACGGTACAAACCCTGGGTCTTTCCTCTTTCAAGATTTGCACGTACCGTGGAATACACGTTTTCCCGGTGGATTTCATCCCAGTCGGCAAACATCCGTGCATAATATTTTTGAATGTCCCGGATGGTCTGAGCGGGCAACGCACGGAGCACCTCCAACACGTATTTTCCGATTTTCAACATCTCATCTATGGCGTCCGTACTCTGTGCCCTGATCTCATGGATGATGCGGTCCTCCTCGGTGACGTGGGCTTTCAGTAAAATTCCAATTAAGTGTTCCTTGTTGTCAACATGCTGATAGAGGGTCTTTTTGGAGATACCCAAATGCCGGGCGATGTCGTCCATAGTGACGCACTTGATCCCCTGAGTGAGGAACAATTTACGTGCGTTGCTGACTATTTTCTGCTTCAGATCCATAAAAACGGCGCAAAACTAGACCAATAAACGACAGGAAACAAAAATTGTTTGTAAAGTTTCCATTTGGAAACCTCCGTATCGACTAAATGTTGCATACCGTCGATGAAAAAGGTGAAGCACAACTAGGAATGTTCTGCCAGGAACTGCCGGCAGATGTATTGCAGGGTCTCGTCGAGCGGTTTGAATGGCAGGTCAAAGGTGGTTTCTGCCTTATGGGAATTAAATCGGTTGGTCTTGCCGGTGTTACGCAGAATTTCCGTGGAAATGGGATGCCTCCACCAGCCCATGGCTTCCAGCGGCGCCACCATCCCCAAAGCCAGCCGGCGCAGTCCGGGGCGAACTTCCCAGGCCGGTGCCGGGCGGTGTAACAAGGTCGCAATCCGCGTCAACAAATCCCGGTAACTGGTATTGGTGCCATTCAGGATATAGCGCTCTTCGGTAAGTTCTTCCCGGACGATGCCCTGCCAGACGGCATCAACCACATCGCGAACATCGACAAATCCGGTTCCCCCGGCGGCATAAAAACGGAGTCCTTTCCATACCTGATCAAACAACTGGCAGGAACTGTGGGACCAGGTACCTATCCCTAACACCGTACTGGGGTTGAAAATCAATCCGGACAGCCCTTCGGCAAAGCCGCGCCAAACTTCCAGTTCCGCCCAGTATTTGGTCCAGGAATAATGGGTGTGATACAGCTCATCCCGCCATTCCGACAATTCATCGATCATGCCTTTCTCCGCATGCCCCGTGGCCGCCACCGAACTGATGTAAACCAACCGCTTCTTTTCGTGTGCATCCAGCATGGCATTCACCACATTGGTCGTCCCTTCCACATTGACGTCGGTCATCTGTTGCCGGTCCCGGAGCGCGTAGGAAACCAGGGCGGCATTATGCACAACGACATCGGCTTGCCGGATGAGGTCCCTGAGTGAATGCAGGACCAGGATGTCACCGGTTACCCAGCGGATATTGGACTGATTAAGATCCCGGACCAGTCGCAGATCGGAATGTTCGCGATGCATGGCAAGGACTTCAACATCCTTCTGTGCCGCCAACCGGCGAACCAGGTGCGAACCGATAAATCCGTTGGCGCCGGTAACCAGGATACGTTTCATGTTGCCGGATGAGTTTGGTACAACGCGCCATTGACAGCCGGTGATCGGGCTCCGGTATAGGAAGGCACACAATTTGGCAAACCCTGAAGACGCAAATACCCCATGTAGGCCATCAGGAGTGCCTCCTTGTATTCAAGGATCCGGCTTGCAGGAATGATCCAATCCAGGAGATGTCCGCGCTCCGCGGAGGTTGATCTGAACCGCCCCATTACGTGTTCGTTGTATGCGCCGCCACCCGTCACCAGGATTCGCCCATCATGCAGATGTTGCGTCAACGCACCGATTACATTATCAGCAATGTGCTGGCTGGCGGTTGCCAAACGATCGGTGGCCGATCGTTTGTCCTCCAACAAATATCGGGTAAAATGTTCCTGCACGTAACGGTTATCCAGGCTTTTGGGTGGTGGCGCTTTCAGGTACGGATCGCCGTTCAATTTTTCCAGCAGA
>JAGQXC010000352.1 GCA_020436785.1 Saprospiraceae bacterium
GGATATATTCAAGGTGGGACGAGAAGTTTATCCTGAGCCCGGCGAAGGAAGTCCCACCTTCGGTACAAACAGGTTCTTACTGGCTTAATGCTCGTAAGGACCTTTTTTTATACCCAGGTTAAAACCTGGGTTTGGTGGTATACGTGGACCAAGGATCATCGTGATACCAATACGCATGTCCGTAATACCCAGGTTAAAACCTGGGCTTGGTGCTACACTTGGACCGGGGATCATGGTGATACCCAAGCGTTGTCGAGGGATATATTCAAGGTGGGACGAGAAGTTTATCCTGAGCCCTGCGAAGGAAGTCCCACCTTCGGTACAAACAGGTTCTTGCAAGCATTCTGCTCGTGAGGACCTTTTTTTATACCCAGGTAAAACCTGGGCTTGGTGGTATACGTGGACCAAGGATCACCGTGATACCCATGCATACGCATGAAATACCCAGGTTAAAACCTGGGCTTGGTGCTACACGAGGACCGGGGATCATCGTGAGACCCATGCACAATGTCCGGGGATATATTCACGGTGGGACGAGAAGTTTATCCTGAGCCCTGCGAAGGAAGTCCCACCTTGGAATACCTCAAGACTGTTTCATCTGACCACCAGGTGGTATCTTCATGCCATTAAAGAAAGATACGTATGGATTTTCAAGGATTCAAGCAGAGCCTGGAAGATAGGTCAATGCCTGACGAACTCACCCGGTATCTGCAAGCTTTGTGGTATGCCGGAAAAAATAACTGGGAACAAGCACATCTGATCGCTCAGGATATTGACGATGCCGGCGGATCCTGGATCCATGCCTATTTACACCGTTGGGAAGGAGATAAATGGAATGCCGGATACTGGTACAGGAAAGCAGACCGGGCATTTCCGGATTATTCGCTGGAAAAAGAGTGGGAAATCCTGGTCAAGCATTTCCTCAGGTAACTACCTCGCGGCGAAATCAGTTATTTATGAAACCAACGGAGGATGTCCAACCCATTGGCATACAACACCAGGCCGATGATCAATACAAATCCGGCAATGGTCGCATATTCCATGAATTTGTCACTGGGCTTGCGTCCTGACACCACCTCATAGAGCAGAAATAACACGTGTCCTCCATCCAGTGCCGGGATCGGTAACAGGTTCATGAAGCCAAGGATCAACGACAGAATGGCCGTAACACGCCAAAAAGACTCCCAGTGCCATTCTTCAGGGAATAGGCTGGCAATGGTCCCGAAACCGCCTAAGCTCTCCGAAGCTTTGATCTTTCCGCGAAACATCTGACCAAACGCTTTTAATTGATCGGACAGGAAGCCAATACCTGCCGTTACGCCTTTCGGTAAGGCCTCGGCCAGCGAATACTTAATGGTCTTCAATTCAAATAAATCGGCGGGAGGAATGGGATAGACCCCAATCCGGCCTTTATCATTGGTCTCCAGGGTTATTTCTTTTTGGACACCTTCCCTTTCGAGGCCGATGGTTACGGTCTGATCGGGGCCAATGTCTTTAATGCGGTCATAAAACTGGTCAAAATAGGTGGTAGGGGTCCCATTCAATGAAACAATCCGGTCATTGGGTTGAATATCGGCCTGTTCGGCCGGATATCCCTTGGCTATGCTGTGTACGAAATAGGGAATTCGGGGTTCGAAGAGGATTGCTCCTTTGTTTTTATTACTGGACAAAACGGATACAAACCGCGGGTCAATCGCAAGGGTAACCTCCTGACCGTCCCGCTGGACTACCATTTGTCTGGCATTGTCAATCACGATGGCCCGCAATAAATCGCGATCGGAAAACCGGTCCACCGGCTCTCCATTGATCGAGACCAAATGATCACCATTACGTAAACCCATATCGTAAGCGATGGAGTCCACATGAATGCCATACTGCACCTCACTGTTGGGCAGGTATTTTTCACCCCAGACCAGGAAGATCATCGCGAAGATCAGAAAACCCAGGATGAAATTAACCGTAACTCCTCCCAGCATGATGATTAGCCGCTGCCAGGCAGGCTTGGAACGAAACTCCCAGGGCTGTGGGGGTTGCTTCATTTGTTCCGTATCCATGCTTTCGTCGATCATCCCTGAGATCTTGACGTAACCGCCCAATGGTAACCACCCTACCCCGTACTCGGTTTCCCCTTTCTTAGTCTTCCACAGGGAAAACCAGGGATCAAAGAAGAGGTAAAATTTTTCGACGCGGGTCTTAAACCATTTGGCGGGCAGGAAGTGGCCTAATTCGTGGAGAATTACCAATATGCTGAGGCTGAGAATCAGCTGGAGTATAATTATCAATACACCCATCGGGATCGTTCTTCTTTTTTAACACTTGGAATAAACGAAGGAAGTAGAACCAAAGTTTTACTTTTAGTCCGCAAAGGTACATTTATTAGGCAAATATACGCCTGACATCTACGAATCGACCAATTCACCCGGCAGCGTGCAACTCTTTTTCCATCCCGATTTATCCTCGCCATCCATCACCTGGGAAGGGCCGGAATTTCATCACGCCACCCATGTGCTACGGCAAGGGCCTGGCATGACCATCCATCTCACTGATGGTGCGGGACGTCTGGCCAGGGCAGAAATTACCCATCTGGAGAAGAAAAAAGCAACACTGGTCATCCGGGAACTGACTGAAAAACCAGCCCCCAGTCCGGAAGTGCATCTGTTTGTCGCTCCGACCAAACAAATTGACCGGATGGAGTGGTTGGTCGAAAAGGGTACGGAGATCGGTGTTGCAGGATTTCATTTTTTTACCTCCTATCACAGTGAACGAAGAGTAATCAGGAAAGACCGGCTTGAACAGATCGCCTTAGCGGCCATGAAACAAAGCAACCGGCTGCATCTGCCGGTGATCCATCCACTGATTCCCTGGAGAGACGCTCTGGTGAAGGCGGGTATCTATCCGGTCAGGCTGATTGCTCAAGCTGGCGGTCCAACCCACCTAACCGCTTTGGCTGCGACGAAGGCTCCGGTGGCACTCTTGATTGGACCGGAAGGTGATTTTTCCGAGCAGGAAATACAGGAAGCGCTGATGGCGGGGTTTACAAAAGTCCAATTGGGTGAATACCGTTTACGGACCGAAACGGCTGCGTTAATCGCCGCTGCGCTGATCGTACCCTTCTGAGTACCGTCGAAAGGCTTATCTGTTGGGGTCCATGGCAAGCCCTCTGATCTCACCATTTTATTTAGTTTTGTTAATCCAACGTCAAACTAATACCAGTCAACCATCGTTTAAGTAGCTATGAAGCAGTTTGTATCCATCCTGGCCCTAATGTTGTTCGGTTTGATTTCTGTCCATTTTATGCCTGGTCCTACCCTACAAATGGGATTGCTTAAATACAATGGGGGCGGTGACTGGTATGCGAATCCAACATCCTTACCTAACCTGGCGCGATTTTGCAATCAGCAACTGGGGACCCATTTCAGTATTGATTACGCAACGGTTGATGTTGGAAGTGCGGAAATCTTTAACTATCCGTTTCTCCATATGACCGGGCATGGCAATGTCGTATTCTCGGATGAGGAAGCTGCCAACCTGCGTAATTACCTCCTCGCCGGAGGCTTCCTGCACATCGATGACAACTATGGGTTGGACCCCTACATCCGGCTGGCCATGAAAAAAGTTTTCCCAGAATCCGAATTCATCGAATTGCCATTTGAGCATCCGATCTACCATCAAAAATTTGATTTCCCCGACGGTTTACCCAAAATCCATGAGCACGACGGCAAACCGGCCCAGGGATTTGGTATTCTTTGGGAAGGTAGGCTCGTTTGTTTCTACAGTTATGAATGCGATCTCGGGGATGGCTGGGAAGATCCCGAAGTGCACAAAGACCCTGAAGAGCGCAGGCAAAAAGCCCTGCAGATGGGTGCAAACATCATTTCCTACGTTTTCAAATTAACCTGATACCACCACTCCAGGGGATA